>NZ_JBSHDU010000050.1:0-62820 GCF_053616475.1 Streptomyces sp. NPDC055815
CCCAAGTGCCCGCGAAATCACACCCATGGGGTCCGCAGCGCCGAGTTACCCGCAGAAACCACTCCCCCCAACCCACCGGGAGTGACCAGCGGGGCTTGAATCCCGACTACAGGACGGTCGCAACTCGCTAAGCCGACCCGGGCCGCCCCATGCAACTGCCGCGCACCCCGAGCCGAGCGAAACGGTCCCATCCACCCCGGCCACGAACCCAGCCCCCACCCACCGGGCCGCTGGTCGCCCTCCGGGCCCGGACGCTGCCCGGGCCTCCGCGCGGACCCGCACCCCCGGCCGCCCTCCGAGAGGTTTTTCGCGCCTTCCGGCGCCGGGTCAAGGGTGGAGCGAAGCGGAATCGGCGAAGCCGACGCGACGGAGGAGCGCCCTTGACGCGGTGTCGGAAGGCGCGACTCTCGGAAAGAGGGCGGCCGCACCAGAAGCCCACGAAGCCGGACGCGCCGGTGCGGCCGGGCTTGGGTTTTATGAGCCTGCTCGGCCTGGTCGTGTGGAGCCAGTTCCCTCCATGGGCCTCAGCCCCCGCTGACGATCTCCCGGGCCATCGCCACCAGCGCCTGCGTCGCCGGGTGCGGGAACGCGTCGCGCCAGGCCAGGACGACCGGGAGCGGGGGTGCGTCGGGGAGGGGGCGGTAGGCGACGCCCGGGTGCGGGTGGAGGGCTGCGGTGGAGGCGGAGGAGACGCCGATGCCCCGGCCGGCGGCGATCGCGGTGAGCCAGTCGTCGGTGTTGGCGACGGTCAGGGTTGCGGCCGGGCGGGCGGTGGCCGGCCAGAGGGAGAGCGTGGTCGTGCCGGAGACGGTGTTGAGGACGACGGTCTCCCCGGTGAGGTCGCCGAGGGTGAGCCGGGGGCGGTCCGCGAGCGGATGGTCGGCGGGGAAGGCGGCCACGCGGCTCTCGGTGGTGAGCTCCGCGGTGACCAGGCCCGGTGCCTCGACGGCCCCGCGGAGCAGGGCCGCGTCGACCTCGCCGCGGGCGAGGCCGGCGGTGCGGTCGTCGATGCGGAGGAGTTCGAGCGGTGTCTCGGGGTGGGCGCGCTGCCAGCGTCGGAGCAGGGGGGTGGTGTACGGGCCGAAGGCCGACCAGGCGTGCCCGAGGCGGAGGGGGCGGTGGCGCAGTCGGGCCGGGTCGACGGCGGCGTCGAAGGCGGCGAGGGCTGCGGCGGCCCGGTCCTGGAAGGCGCGGCCTTCGGCGGTGAGGGCGAGGTGGTGGGTGGAGCGGTCGACGAGCCGGGCGCCGAGGTGGTGTTCCAGGGCGGCGAGGGTGCGGGAGACGGCGGGCTGGGTGAGGTGGAGCCGGGCGGCGGCCCTGGTGAGGCTGGATTCCTCGGCGATGGCGAGGAAGCAGCGGAGGTGGCGCAGCTCGATGCTCATGCGTCCGGAGCATAACCGCAGCGCAATCGGCATTTCCGGTGCCGCGCGGGGGCTCGTAGCGTGGTGGGTGACGGGGGAGGGGGCATCCCGGCTGCGGCCCAAACGAGGGTGCACTATTCTGGACCAGGGGTCTAATGCAGTGAACTAGTCGCGTGTGTGGATGAGGAGCCTCGGTGGACAGTCCGGTCAAGGATGCGGCCCCGGCTGCGGCTGCGGCCGCGGCGCCGGTGGCGCCGGCGGTGCAGGCGGGTGCGGCTCGGTCCGCCGCGGCCGGTCATCGGCTCGGGCCCGTCGCGCTCGTGGTCGCCGGTGGGCTGTCCGTGCAGTTCGGTTCGGCCGTCGCCGTGCTGCTGATGCCCCGGGCGGGAGCGCTCGGGGTCGTCACCCTGCGGCTGGTGCTCGCCGCCGCCGTGCTGCTGATCGTGTGCCGGCCGAAGGTCCGGGGGTACGGTCGGGGCGACTGGGGGACGATCGTCGCGTTCGGCACCGCCATGGCCGGCATGAACATCCTCTTCTACCAGGCGGCCGACCGGATACCGCTGGGTGCGGCCGTGACCCTGGAGGTCCTCGGCCCGCTGATCCTCTCGGTCGTCGCCTCGCGCCGTCTCGTCAACCTCCTCTGGGCGGGGCTCGCCCTCGGTGGCGTCGTGCTCCTCGGGGGCGGCGGCTTCGACCGCCTCGATCCGCTCGGTGCGGGCTTCGCACTGGCGGCGGGGGTGATGTGGGCGGCGTACATCGTGTTCAGCGCCCGTACGGGCCGTCGTTTCCCGCAGGCCGACGGCCTGGCCCTCGCGATGGCCGTCGGTGCGGTCCTCAGCCTGCCGCTCGGCATCGCGGAGGCGGGCGACAAGCTCCTCGTACCGTCGACGATCGGCCTGGGCCTCGCGGTCGCGCTGATGTCCTCGGTCCTCCCGTACACCCTGGAACTCCTCGCCCTGCGCCGCCTGCCCGCGCCCACGTTCGCGATCCTGATGAGCCTGGAACCGGCCATCGCGGCGACGGCGGGCTTCCTCGTCCTGAGCCAGGCCCTGTCCGCCACCGACGCGCTGGCGATCGCCCTGGTGATCGGCGCGAGCATGGGGGCGGTCCGCACCCAGTCGCGGAAGGCGCGGCGGGACGGATGAACGGGTGAGGTGCTTGCGCGCCGGAAACGGCCCCACCCGCGCCGCGGGTGGGGCCGTTTCATTGCGTCGGTGCCGGTAGCCGTTCCCTGCCGCCGGTGCCGGTAGCCGTTCCCTTCCGCCGGTGCCGGTAGCTGTTTCCTTCTGCCGGTTCCGTGGCCGCCGGTTACTTCTTGTCGATGGTGAACCGCGTCTGGATCATCGACGCGCAGCTCTCTTCGCGTTGATCGGTCACGGTGTAGATGTCGGGGGAGCCTCCGTCGGTCCAGAAGCCGGCCCAGCAGTTGTGGGACCACCACTCGATGCCGACCTCGAAGTTGCCGACCCAGCCGCTGGCCGTGCGGTACTTCGCGCGGATCTGGGAGCCCGTGGATTCCGCGCGGGAATGGCCGGCCCAGGTGCCGTTGGTGTGGGCGTGGATCGTCTGTGGCGGGTACCAGGTCCACACGCCGTGCACGAGCTCGGTCGAGACGAGTTCCAGGTCCTCGTCGGTGTTGTTGGTGATGCACGCGAGCGCGTTGCGCGCCGCGGTGGTCGGCTGACCGCACACGTGGTCGACGCGCACCTGGACCGGGGGCTTCGCCGACGCGGACGGAACGAAGAGGAGCGGGAGGAGCGAGGTGGCCGCGGCCAGGGTGACGGCGAGCCTTCGTGACCTGCGCAAGGAAGGGTCCTTTCTCGTGGGACTCCGTGCGCGGGGGACGGCGCACGGCGGCGACCGCCACACCGTCGAGGCGCCGCGGGCTGCGGTCGCCGAAGGTGGCGGAACGTCACCGAATGTAGTCAGGCGGGCACTTTCGGCGCAGCCCCCCAGGCGCTCGTGGAACGGGCCGGCGGAAGCGATCACCCGGTACGACAAGGCACCGGATGCGCACCGGCGCAGACCGGGTCGGGGCGTGCGCCGTGGCCCGTTCCGGTCCTGGTCGGCGATGCGCGCTCACCCGGGCCCCCGGTCCTGGTCGGCGATGCGTGCTCACCCGGGCCCCCGGTCCTGGTCGGCGATGCGTGCTCACCCGGGCCCCCGGTCCTGGTCGGCGATGCGTGCTCACCCGGGCCCCCGGTCCTGGTCGGCGATGCGTGCTCGCTCGGGCCCCGGTCCTGGTCGGCGATGCGTGCTCACCCGGGCCCCCGGTCCCGGCTGGCAGTGCGCATTCCCCCCGCCCCCGCCCCCGGCCGGCGAGGCGTGTTCGCCCCGTTCCGGTCCCGGTCGGCAGGGTCGACCCTAGACTCCGCCCGTGATCGCCAACCTCCAGTGCGTCGTCATCGACTGCCCCGCGCCCCGCCAACTCGCCTCCTTCTACCGGGCGGTGGTCGGTGGGGACGTCGACCGGCCCGATCCTCGCTGGTCCCTCGGCGAGGACTGGTCCACGCTGCACACCCCCGGTGGGCTCGTCCTCTGTTTCCAGGGCGTCGCCGACCACCGTCCGCCGACGTGGCCGGACCCGGAGCGCCCCCAGCAGTTCCACCTCGACTTCGGTGTCGCGGATCTGGACGCGGCCCAGGAGCAGGTCCTCGCGCAGGGCGCGAAGCTGCTCGACGACGGGGCGGGCACGCGGAGCTGGCGGGTGTACGCGGATCCGGCGGGGCACCCGTTCTGCCTGGTCAGGGATTGACCCGAGGTGACCCGATCCCTTCGATCCTTGGCCGCCGGGCTGTTTCCGGCGGCCGGGGCCCGTGTGGATCATGGAGTCGTTCTCAGCCGTACGAAGAGGGGGAGCCGGCCATGGCCCTGGAGATGCGAGACCGGTGCGAGCGCTGCGAGACGGCGGTCCTGACGGTCGACGGACCCGCGCGGATCTGTACGTACGAGTGCACCTTCTGCGTGCCCTGCGCCGACGCCATGGCCGACGTCTGCCCCAACTGCGGCGGCGAGCTCGTCGCCCGCCCGCGCCGGGCCGCCGCCTAGCCGGGGCCGGGGCCCGGCCGGCCGTTCGGCTCCGAGTCGTCGGGCAGGCCTCCCCCGGGCCTGACCGCCACGAGCTGTCATCCTCGCTGGTCGGCCGGGGGGTCCTCCCGGTCGTCCATCAGCGTCGCTGATGATAGTTGATACCTTCGCGAAGGTTTTTATTTCATGGGTGCATGACCGCATCCACCAGCTCCACTCCGGAGCCGGCGACACTGCCGGCTCGCCCCGGGGCCTACCCGGACGGCAGGACCCCCCTCGCCGACGCCGTGCTCGCAGTCGCCCGACGGGACATCGCCACGTTCCACGCGCTGCCGCTCTCGCACGGCCGGTCTATCCGCGACTCCCACATGCGGGAGACCTACGAGGCGCTCTTCGGCGCCGCGCAGCTCGCGGCCGACGTGTCCTACAGCGGCACGATGCTCGACTCCTTCTTCCGGCCCCGTGGCCCGCTCCGCGAGGCCCAGCGCCTCGCGGCCCGCAGCTTCGGCGCCGACGCCACCTTCTTCCTGTCCGCCGGCACCAGCACCGCCAACCGGGTCGCCCTGACCGCGCTGACCCAGCCCGGCTCCCGCGTCCTCGCGGACCGGTCCTGCCACCAGTCGGTGCACTTCGCCCTCAACTCGCTCGGCGTCCAGGTCGCGTACGCCCCCATGCAGCGCTGCTGCGACGGCTGCCCCCGGACGTACGCCGACCTGCCCCGGCTCCTGGAGATGTTCCGGGCCGCCGCCGCCGAGGGCCGGCCCTTCGACACCGTCGTCCTCTCCGCCGTCTCCTACGACGGCGTCCGGTACGACCTGCCGACCGTCCTCGCCGAACTCGCCGCCGTCCACCCCACCGTCTCCGTCCTCGTCGACGAGGCCTGGGGCGCCGCCCACCGCTTCCACCCCCGGCTGCGCCCGCTCACCGCGCTCCACGCCGTCGAGGCGCTGCGCGCCGACAACCCCCGGCTCGCCCTGAACGTGGCCGTCACCCACTCCGCGCACAAGTCGATGTCCGCGCTCCGCCAGGGCTCCTACCTGCACCTCATCGGCGACGGCGAGGCCCAGGAGCGCACCGCCCAGGCCCTCTTCCAGCACCACACCACCTCGCCCAGCTGGCCCGTCCTCGCCAGCCTGGACCTGGCCCGGCTCCAGGCCGAGACCGAGGGCGAGTCGCTCCTCGGCCGCTCCCTCGGGCTGGCCCGCACCCTGCGCGTCGAGCTCGCCACGGACCCGCGGCTCTCCGCGTACCGCCCGCTCGGCCCCGACGGCCACCTCACCGACGCCGCGCAGCTCGTCAGCGACGACCCCACCCGGGTCCTCGTCGACATCAGCGCCCTCGGCATCACGGCCGCCGACTTCCGCCGGATCCTCTTCGACGAGTACGCGCTGTACGTGGCCCGGGAGAGCGGCGACGCCGTCCTCTTCCACATCCACATCGGTGTGGACGAGGCCACCCTGCTGCGGCTCCTCGACGCCCTGCGCACCATCCAGCGCACGTATCGGAGCGCCTCCGCGGCCCTGGCCACGGGCACCTCCGAGCACTTCATCATCGCCTACCCGCCCGGCATCCCCATCACGGTGCCCGGCGAGAAGCTCTGCGAGCGGACGCTCAGTCAGATCGACGAGCTGCGCTCCAGCGGCTGCGAGATCTACACGCTGCGGAACCCGACCGTCTCCGCGCGCGAGCTCGCCGTCCAGGCCGCCGTCACCGGTTCCGTACCGGCCACGGCCGATCACCTGACCGCGGACCACCTGACCGCCGACCACCCGGCGGCCGATCACCTGACCGCGGACCACCTGACCTCTGACCACCTGGCGCCCGATCGCCTGACCGCCGATCACCTGGCGCCCGATGGCCTGACCTCCGATCGCCTGACCTCCGGTCACCTCACCGTCGAGAGCGTCACCACCGAGCAGCTCGCCGGGGTCGCCGCCGCCGTCTCGGCCACCGGCACCACCGCGGCCACCGTCTCGGCCGCCGCGACCGCCGCCGCGACCGCCGTCGCCACCAGCTGATCCGCCCGCCCAGATCCCGAGGAGAGCACTCCATGATCAAGATCGCGGACATCCGCAAGCACGCCGCCCGCTGGCCCCAGCGCGTCGCCGTCGTCGACGGCGAGACCCGCATGACCTGGGCGAACTTCGCCGACAAGGTCAGCCGGGTGGCCTGCGCCATCCAGGACCTGCTGCCCGAGGCCCGGCCGGCCCGCGCGGTCTTCCTCGCCGAGAACAGCTGGGAGCTGGTGGTCTCCATGGCCGCCGTCAGCTCCCTCGGCATCCCCTGCGTCGGCCTCGACTACACCGCCGGGCCCGTCGCGACCAGCGCCGCGCTCGACCAGCTGGAGCCGACCGTCGTCATCACCTCCCGGGCCCACCGGGGTCTCGTCGAGGAGTGCGGCTGGCCGAACGGCAGAGACATACTCGACATATTCATCGACAGCGAGCCCGTGGGCCTGCCCGACGGCCAGACCGTCTCGGTCAGCTTCACCGACCTCCTCGTGTCGGCGCCGGGTGAACCGCAGCCGGTGGAGCAGCCGTTCGAGGCCTTCTCCTTCACCTCCGGCACCAGCGGCGTCCCCAAGATGGTCGTCCGGCGCACCTCCTTCGAGGCCCGCCGCTTCGCCGACCTCGTCGACCAGTACGCCTTCGACGAAGAGGACGTCCACCTCGTCACCGTGCCGCTGTACCACGCCTCCGGTCCCGGCTGGGCGCGGATCTTCCTCACCCTGGGCGGCACCGTCGTTCTCGGCCCGCACGACGATGCCGAGGAGCTCATCCGGATCATCCAGGACGAGGGCGTCTCCACCACCCTCATGGTGCCGCCCGTGCTTGCCCGGGTGGTCGCCCACCCGAACTCGGAGCACCTGCACAAGACCTCCCGCCTGCACTTCGTGCTCTCCGGCGGCCGGCACCTCAACCGGTGGGTCATCAACAACGCCTGGGACCGCCTCGGCCCGGTGCTGCACCTCTACTACGGGACGACCGAGACCGGCGTGAACGTCATGATCGGCCCCGAGGAGCTGCACGTGGCGCCCTGCCGCTCGGGCCGCCCCATGCCGGGCAACACGGTCGTCGTCCTCGACGCCGACAACAAGCCGCTCCCGAAGGGCAGTCGGGGCCGGGTCGCCATCGCCAGCTACCAGCTGATGGACAGTTACGCGACGAGCGAGCCCGACTTCATGACGCTGGACTACGGCGGCCGTACGCAGCGTTTCCTGCTCACCGGCGACAGCGGGCTCGTCGACGAGGCGGGCCGGCTCGAACTCACCGGCCGCAACGACGGCGTCGCCAAGGCCGAGGCGGGCAAGCCGCTCGACGTCAACATCTTCGGCCTGGAGGCCGATCTGATGGACCTGCCCTGCGTCCGCGAGACGGCCGTCCTGCGGACGAGCCTGCCCGGCGTGGGCGAGGTGCTCGTCGTGCCCTTCACGCCCGTCGCGCCCGAGCGGCAGGAGAGCGGCTACCGGGCGGTCAGCGCCGCCTGCGCCCGCCGGGTGCCCTGCCTCCCGGCGTACGTCGTGCCCGTCGACGCCATCCCGTACAGCCCGACCGGCAAGGTCCGGGCCGCCCAGCTCCTGGAGTCGGTCCTGCCGCTGCTCGACATCCGGCCGGCGGAGTCCCGTACGCCGGAGCCGGCCGGGGTCTGACCCCGTAGCTCCGCGCCCGCCGCCTGTCCCCATCCCCGTCCGGGGGCCGGGTTCCGCACCCCCTCCGCAGGACCCGGCCCCTCCCCGCGAGAAACCCCCCACCTCCCACTCCCAGCCGGCTCAGGCCCGACAGGAAGACTCATGAACAGTCAGAACACGTACACGCGAGGCGTTCTCCTCTGCCTCCTGGCCACGGTGTCCTGGGGCGCGATGTTCCCCCTCATGGACTCCACCCTGAATTACATCGACCCCTTCACCTTCACCGTGATGCGCTACACCATCGCCGGTGCGATGTTCCTTGTCTTCCTCCGGATCCGCGAGGGGAAGGCGGGGCTGCGCCTCAAGGGCGAACGCATCGGTCTGGCCTGGCTGTTCGGCACGGCCGGCTTCGCGGGCTTCCAGTTCCTCGTCTTCTTCGGCCAGGACCTGATCGGCGCGCGCGGCGCCCTCAACGCCTCGATCATGATGGCGACCATGCCCATGATGGGCTTCCTGGTGAACTGGGTGCTGAAGAAGGTCGTTCCGCCGAAGTTCTCGCTCGTCTTCATCGCGATGTCCTTCGTCGGCACCATCCTCGTCGTCTCCGACGGTGACATCGGCTCGCTGATCGCCGACCCGAAGACGGCCGGCGCCGACGCCCTGCTGCTCTTCGCCGCGCTGTGCTGGGTCGTCTACACCTCGGGCGCGAGCTACTTCCCGACCTGGTCCCCGATCAAGTACACCGCCATCACCACGGCCCTCGGTCTCGCCAGCGCCGCCGTGATCACGGCGATCATCCTGGCCGCCGGCGGCGTCCCGGTCCCGACGGCGGGCGCCGTGGGAACGATCCTGCCCCAGCTGGCCTACATGAGCGTCATCGCCGGCTTCGTCGGTGTCCTCGGCTGGAACTTCGGCAACCGGTACCTCGGCCCGCTCAACGGCGTCCTCTTCATGGACGTGGTGCCGATCACCGCGTTCGTGATCTCCGCCCTGACCGGTGTCGTCCCGGCCGGGATGCAGATCGTCGGCGCCACGCTCACGGCGGCGGCGCTGGTCTTCAACAACCTGTACCTGCGCCGGGTCGCCGCGAAGGCCGCCCCGGCCCCGTCCCCCGTGGCGGCTTCCGGTTCCGGTACGGCTTCCGGTACGGGCTCCGGTACGGGCTCCGCTTCCGCTCCGGCGCCGGTCGCCTCGGGCAGCAGGTCCTGACCGTCCCCGAGTCGCCGCACGCGTACGGCGTGGCCTCCCACATCCGTGGGGGGCCACGCCGTTTTCCGGTTTCTCACGGCGGGCACGCGGCTGATCAGCCGCGCAGCCCATCGAGGAGGACGGCCCGCAGCTCGGCGTGCCGCTCGGTGAGGTCTTTGCGCCTGCTGAGGACGTCCGAGATGTGCTGCATGCCGAAGAAGGCGGAGACCAGGACGCGGGCGGCCGCGCGCGGTTCCACTCCGGCCCGCAGTTGTCCCGCGTCCCGGGCCTCCGCGATCAGCCGGGTGAGGTAGTCCTCCCAGCCGACGTACGGCTCGGGCAGCTCGGCGTCGATCAGTGCCCGCTCGATCTGGAGCCGTGCGCCGGCCTGGACGACGATGTCCGTCGCGAACGCCCGGGTGACCGTGTCGAGGACGGCGGCGAGCGTGTCGAAGGGCTCCTCGTGGTTGCCCTCGGCGCCCTTGAGGATCTCGGGCCAGCGCGCGTAGTGCTCCTGCACGACCGCGACGGCCAGGGCCTCCTTGTTCGTGTAGTGGAAGTACACCGCTCCCTTGGTCATCTCCGCGCGTTCGGCCACGTCCTGAAGGGTCACGGTCGCGTAGCCGCGCTCGGCGAAGAGCTCGGCGGCCGACTGGAGGATGTGCACCTTCGTGCGCCGGGCGCGCTCCTGCTTCGGTTCGCTGCGCTGCTTGGGTTCGGTGCTCCGTGGCCTCGGTTCGGTGCTCGGCCGTTTCGGGTCGGTGGCCCGTTGCTTGGGTTCGCCTTGGGGGGTCGCCATGTCTGTCCGCCTCTCTCGTTCCTACGCCTTGCAATATACATTCCCGAAGGTATATTTCTTGCTGCCGAGGGGCCACCGAGGTCCCTCGTCGCCACGATGCTTCACCTTGAGGGGGATAAGGATGTCCATCGGTGTGCTGCCGACCGCGTTACCCGTCGAGCCGCTCGCGCCCGTCGAGCCGCTCGCGCCCGTCGAGTCCCTGGAGTCGCTCGTCCGGGAGGCCAAGGAAGGGCTGAGCTTCGACCGCACGATCTCCCGCCGGTTCGTGCACCGCGCCTCGGTGACGGAGGTCTTCCTCACCGACGCCGTCGTCGCCGGGGCCGACCGCTTCCTGGTCGGCGCGCAACTGCCCCGCAACCACGCGCTGTACCGCCCGGAGCAGACCGGGCAGGCCGACTTCATGCTCCTCGTCGAGACGGTCCGGCAGGCCGGCATCTTCCTGAGCCACCGCTACCACGACGTGCCGCTCGGCCACCACTTCATCTTCAAGGCCCTGTCGCTGCACATCAGCGACCCCGCCGCCCTCCGGGTCGGCTGCGGCCCGCTCGCGGCCGTCCTCGACGTCAAGGTCGTGACGCCCGCCGGAGCCCGCAACCCGCGCCGCTTCGACGCCCGCTTCGACATGGTGATCGAGGTCGGCGGCCGGGAGTGCGCCCGCGCCTCCGCCGGCGTCGTCGTCATCGACGGCGTGCGCTACGGGCGGCTGCGGCAGCGCGGCCGGATCGCGGAGACCGCGAACCCGCAGGGCTCCGGCCACGGGACGTCCCAGCGCGCCGCCGACGACCGGGCCGTCCTGCGCCCCGTACCCGCCGAGGAAGCCCTGGCCGGGCCGGCCGGCACGCGGGAATGGCGGCTGCACGTCGACCCCACCCACCCCGGCTACTTCGAGCACCCCTCGGACCACGTGCCCGGGATGCTGCTCCTGGAGGCCTTCCGGCAGGCGGCCGGGCAGCTGGGCCCGTGGCCGGACCGGCGGACGGCGGGGGGAGCGGCGCCGACCACGCTGACCTCCCTGGACGCCGACTTCGCCGTCTTCGGCGAGCTCGCCGAGGCCGTGGCCGTCGAGGCCGCGCCGCTGGAGGACGGCCGGGTGCGGCTCTCCGCGACCCAGGGAGGACGCGTCCTCGCCACCGCCGTGGCCCGGTGTGCGTGACGAGCAAGGCTCCGTGACGGACGAGCGTAGAAAGGCAGAAGGATGGAACTCCAGCACTTACGGGCCTTCCGCGAAGTGGCCCGGGAACTCAGCTTCACCCGCGCGGCCCACAACCTGCACTACTCACAGCCCGCGGTGACCGCGCAGATCAAGGGCCTGGAAGAGGACATGGGAGCCTCGCTCTTCCAGCGCCGCGGCAACCGCTCCGTCGAGCTCACCCCGGCCGGTGCGCGGCTGCGCCCGCTGGCGGAACGGATCCTCGAACTCGTCGAGACGGCGCAGTACGAGATCGCCGACCCCGCCCCCGCCGTGGTGGACCGGCGGATGGCCCCGCAGAGCGGCGTGACCGGCCGCTTCGGCGACACCCGCCCCGCCGACCGCCGCCTCCTCGACAGAGGGGGCAGAGCATGAGCCTCGCTCCCGCCCGGGCCGCCTTCTTCGACGTCGACGAGACCCTGATCACCTGCAAGAGCATGGCCTGCGTCCTCGCCCGGTACTGGGGGCACGGCGAGGTCGCCGCCCGCAGGCTCGCCGCGGCGCGCGCCTCGCTCCAGCGCCAGATCCGCGAGGGCGTGCCCCGCGAACAGGTGAACCGTTCCTTCTTCCGCTTCCTCGCCGGCAGTCACCTCGACGACCTGGAGGCCTCCGGCCGGGAGTGGTACGAGAAGGCCCGCGCCGGCGGGCTGTTGCACACCCCCGTGTACGAGGCGCTGCGCTGCCACCGGGACGCCGGCGACCTGATCGTCCTCGTCTCCGGAGCCTTCTCCGCCTGCCTCGACCCGCTGGCCCGGGAGGTCGGCGCCGATCTCGTCGTGTGCACCGTGCCCGAGGTGACCTCGGAAGGCGTGCTCACCGGGGAGCTGTCGGGACCGCCGATGATCGGCGAGCCCAAGGCGGAGGCCGCCCGCCGCATCATGACGACCTTCGGCCTCGCCGCCGAGGAGTGTTTCGTGTACGCCGACGACGAGAGCGACCTGCCGCTGCTGCGCTCCGTCGGCCATCCGGTCCTGGTCGGCGACGGGCCGATCTCCGCACCGCCGTCGGAAACGTCGTCGTGGTCCTGGCTGCCGGGCCCGGGGACCCCTGTTGCTTCGCCGGCGGCCCCTGTTGCTTCGTCGGAGGCTTCCCCGACGGCTTCCTCCGCCGCATCCCCGACGGCTTCCTCCGCCGCATCCCCGACGGCTTCCTCCGCCGCCTCCCCAGCGGCCGCGCGGCCCGCGCGCACGCTGGCGCCACGGGCGGCTTGAGGGTCAGGACCTTCAGGATCCGGGCTTTCGCGCTCTGAGCCTTCAGGAGCCGGACTTCAGGATCCGGACTTCAGGCTTGGGCCTTCAGGCTTGGGCCTTCAGGATCCGGGGCCTTTGAGCTTCGGGCCTTCAGGATCCGGGCTTCAGGCACCAGACCGGGATGCGGACCTTTCCGCCGCCGCAGCCCGTCTTGGACGTCTTGCTCGCCACGGACGCGACCTTGCCCGTCAGGGATGGTGTGCCCGTCAGGGGTGTTATGCCCGTCGCGGACGCCGTGCCCGTCAGGGGTGCCGTGCCCGTCACCCAAGCCCCGCTCGTTCGAGAGCCCCGCCGCCACGGTGGCTCCGGAGGGGACCCGTACGCCTCCGTCGGCGTCGGAGCCCGCGCGAGCTGCGTGACCCGTGGACCCCCACGCCACGGATCCCCGCCGCAGCGCCCGCGTACCTCCCGTAACTCGTAACTCCCTCTCAGCCGCTGCGGGATCCCGACAACGCGGGCTCCAGAAGGTCCCACACCTCGCTCACCAGCTCGGCGGGACCCGTCGCGTCCGTCGCCGTCACCACGGCGGGGGCCCCGACGAGGAGGGCCACGACGAGCCGGGCCGGCAGGTCGGCCGGGTGGGCGGTGCGTACGGAACCTTCCTCCTGGCCCTTGCGGATCAGGAGAGCCACGACACGACAGAGCTCGCCGAGCGGGGCGGGCGAGGTCCCTTCGGCGAGGGCGGCGTCCATGACCAGGCGCAGTCCGGCGGCGAAGGGCACGTCCTCCTGCACCCGGCGGGCGAGGTCGACGAGCAGTCTCCGCAGGGTGGGCAGTGCCGCGCCGCTCTCCTCCGCCTCGCCGGTGGCGGTGGAGAGGGCGTCGGCCCAGGCGGCCTCGAAGGAGCGGGTCAGTTCGCCCGCGAGATCGGCCTTCGAGGAGAAGTGCCCGTAGAGGGCTCCCTTGGTCAGTCCGGTGCGGGCCGTGATGTCGGCCAGGTTCGTCCCCGCGAATCCGTGCAGGGCGAACTCGGCGGCTGCCGCGCCGAGCACCAGGTCATAGGTCATGCGGGCCCTGTCCTGTTGCCTCACCGAGCGTCCGCCTCCTTCTGCCGTAGTGGCCCTCCATGGCTTTCATGACGGCCTCTCAGAAAATACCTTCCGGACCGAATCTTTTTCTACTCGCATCACTACCACCACTGAACCTCCACGTAAGGAGTACGCGTCATGACAGTCGTCGACGCCCCCGTCCTCGTCACGGCCGACCACCTCCGGGCCGCCGCCGCGCGCCACGCCGAGGAGGCGGAACGGACCGGGCGGCTCCACCCCGAGGTCGTCGGGGCGATGACCGCCGTCGGTCTCGCCCGGCACTTCGTGCCCCACCGCTGGGGCGGTACGGCCGGAGGCTTCGTCGAACTGCTCGACACCGTCGCCGGAGCCGGTGCCGCCTGCGCCTCGACCGCCTGGTGCGCGGTGCTGCTCGCCGCACACGGCCGCCTCGCCGCGCACCTTCCGCTTGAGGGGCAGCGCGAGGTGTGGGGCGACTCGCCCGACGTGCGCGTCGCGGCGGCGATCGTGCCCCCGGCCGGCCGGCTCGTCCGGGCGCCCGGCGGCTGGAACCTGTCGGGGGAGTGGGCCTTCGCCAGCGGGATCGAGCACGCCGACTGGGTGCTCCTCGCCTCCCTGGACCACTCGGGGGGCGGGGCCCCCGCGTACCGGGTGCTCGCGGTGCCGCGCGCGGAGGTCGGGATCCGGGAGACCTGGGACGCGGTCGGGCTGCGGGCCACCGGCAGCCACAGCGTCACGGTCGACGGGGTGTACGTGCCCGAGCACCGCAGCTTCCTCCGCGAAGCCCTCGTGGCCGGCGTCGCCGACGCCGACGCGGCGCCGTGCCATCGGGTGCCGTACCAGCTGGTCGCCGCCCTCCTCTTCGCGCTGCCCGCGCTCGGCGCGGCACGCGGGGCCCTGGACGCCTGGACCGGGCTCGTCGGCTCCCGCCGCCTCCCCGGCGGGCGGCCGCTCGCCGACGACCCGACGGTCCAGCAGACGCTGGCCCGCTGCTCGGCGGAGATCGAGGCGGCGCGCCTGCTCCTGGAGACGGCGGCGACGAGAGCCGACGGCCGGGGGGTGGGCGGCGCGGTCTTCGGTGGGCGCGACGCGGGCGGCTCCGCGTTCGACGAACGCGACCCGGCCCTCGCCGCCGCCCTCAACCAGCGGGACGTGGCCCTCGCCGTCGATCTGCTCACCGGGGCCGTCGAGCGGCTGATGCGGACCGGTGGTGCCCGCGGTCTCCACGCCGGCGGCGGTCTGGAGCGTGCCTGGCGGGACATCCACGCGATCGCCGCCCACGCCGCCCTCCAGCCCGCCCCGGCGGCCGCCGCCTACGCGGCGACGGTGTTTCCGCCGGCGGGCTGACCGCCGCCCGCCCCTGGTGGCCGGTGGCTGTGGGGGTCCGCCGTTGCCGCGCACGGCGGCGTAGGTGCCGTCACCAGGGGTGCGGGTTCAGGCGGCGGAGCCTCTGGCGCCGGCATGGGCGCCGTTCCGTTGGGCCCACCCTCCCCCGAGCTCTCGGCTTCGTTCGCGCAGGGGGGACCCCCATCGCCCCGGCGGAACGCCTGCCCACAACGGGGTGTGGGCACCCCCCCCCACGGAGCGACGGCCCACAACGGGGCGAAAACTAAAGCAAGCACGCTTGATTGTTTCTGGTCCCGCTGGCATGCTCCTGCGCGAAGGCCCGTGACCGCCCGTCCCCCGAGGGGAGCGCACCGTGTCCGACCCCGTCGACGTCCTCGACGACCTGCGCGACGAGAGCGAGGAACTCGACTCTCTCGTCGCGGAGTTGCGCGAGGAGCAGTGGGCCGCCCAGACCCCCGCCCCCGGCTGGACGATCGCCCATCAGATCGCCCACCTCGCCTGGACCGACCGCGCCGCCCTCCTCGCCGTCACCGACGCCGACGCCTTCGCCGTCGAGACCGAGAAGGCCCTCGCCACCCCCGACCGCTTCGTCGACGAGGGCGCCGAGGAGGGCGCCAAGGTGCCGCCCGCCGAGCTCCTCGCCCGCTGGCGCGCCGGCCGCGAGCAGCTCCAGGAGGCCCTGCGCGCCGTCCCGAACGGGGGCAGGTTCCCCTGGTACGGGCCGCCGATGAGCGCCCCCGCCATGGCCACCGCCCGGCTGATGGAGACCTGGGCGCACGGCCAGGACGTCGCCGACACGCTGGACGTCGTCCGTACGCCCACCGCCCGGCTCCGGCACGTCGCCTGGATCGGTCACCGGGCCCGCGACTACGCCTTCCTGGTGCGGGGCATTCCGGCACCCGGTGAGCCGTTCCGGGTCGAACTGCAGGGGCCTGGCGGGGAGTCGTGGACGTACGGGCCCGAGGCCGCCGCCCAGCGCGTCACCGGGCCGGCCCTCGACTTCTGCCTCCTCGTCACCCAGCGCCTCCACCGCGACGACACCGCCCTGGTCGCCGAGGGCGCGGACGCCGCACGCTGGCTCTCCCTCGCGCAGGCCTTCGCGGGCCCGGCGGGCGGCGGCCGCGCACCGCACGGAGCCCCGGAATGATCCGTATCGGCAACGCCTCCGGCTTCTACGGCGACCGCTTCGACGCCGTCCGCGAGATGCTCACCGGTGGCGAACTCGACGTCCTCACCGGCGACTACCTCGCCGAACTCACCATGCTCATCCTCGGCCGCGACCAGCTCAAGGACCCCACCACCGGGTACGCGAAGACCTTCCTGCGCCAGATGGAGGAGGGCCTCGGCCTCGCCCACGAGCGCGGCGTCCGGATCGTCGCCAACGCGGGCGGCCTCAACCCCACCGGCCTCGCCGACGCCCTGCGGGCCCTCGCCGCGAAGCTCGGCCTGCCGACCCGGATCGCCCACGTCGAGGGCGACCGGCTGCCCGCCCCCGACGGCGCGCTGACCGCCAACGCCTACCTCGGCGGCGCCGGCATCGCCGCCTGCCTCGCCGCGGGCGCCGACGTCGTCGTCACCGGCCGCGTCACCGACGCCGCGCTCGTCACCGGGCCCGCGCAGTGGCACTTCGGCTGGGGCCCGGAGGCGTACGACGAGCTCGCGGGCGCGGTCGTCGCCGGGCACGTCCTGGAGTGCGGCACCCAGGCCACCGGCGGCAACTACGCGTTCTTCCGCGGCCATGACGTGCGCCGCCCCGGCTTCCCCGTCGCCGAACTCCACGCCGACGGGTCCTCCGTCATCACCAAACACCCCGGCACCGGAGGCCTCGTCGACGTCGGTACGGTCACCGCCCAGCTCCTCTACGAGACCGCCGGCGCCCGCTACGCGGGCCCCGACGCGACCGCCCGCCTCGACTCCGTACGCCTCACCCAGGACGGCCCCGACCGGGTCCGCATCGAGGGCGTACGGGGAGAGGCGCCGCCCCCCACCCTCAAGGCCGGGCTCAGCCGGCTCGGCGGCTTCCGCAACGAGGTCGTCTTCGTCCTCACCGGCCTCGACATCGAGGCCAAGGCGGCCCTGCTCCGGGAGCAGCTCGCCGACGCCCTCGCGAAGAACCCGCCCGCCGAGGTCCGCTGGGAACTCGCCCGCACCGACCGCCCGGACGCGGAGACCGAGGAGACCGCGAGCGCCCTGCTCCGGCTCGTCGTCCGCGACCGGAACCCCGAGAAGGTCGGCCGCGCCGTCACCGGGGCCGCCGTCGAACTGGCCCTCGCGAGCTACCCGGGCTTCCACGTCACCGCCCCGCCCGGCAAGGGCGCCCCCTACGGGGTCTTCGAGAGCGCGTACGTGCCCCGGGACGAGGTCCCGCACACGGCGGTCCTCCCCGACGGGAGCCGCCGGGAGCTCCCCGTACCCCCGAGGACCCTCGACCTGGAACCCGTACCCGACCCGGACCTTCCGCCGCCGCTCCCCGAGGGGCCGACCCGGAGAGCGCCCCTCGGCCGGATCGCCGGGGCCCGCAGCGGCGACAAGGGCGGCGACGCGAACGTCGGCGTGTGGGTGCGGACGGAGGAGGAGTGGCGCTGGCTGGCCCACGCCCTGACGGTGGAGAAGGTGAAAGAACTCCTCCCGGAGACACGTGACTTGGAAGTCGTGAGGCATTTGCTGCCGAACCTGCGGGCCCTCAACTTCACGATTGCCGGACTGCTCGGCGATGGCGTCGCCTCGCAGTCCCGCTTCGATCCTCAAGCCAAGGCCTTGGGCGAATGGCTTCGTTCCCGGCGCTTGGACGTACCGGAGGAACTGCTTTGAACCCTCTCCCTCGGCGAGCGAGGGAGATTCCTGGCTCACGCTGCTCGGTTGCTCAGCAAGCATCCGAGTCTGACGCGATCAGTGCCAGTCGGGTTGGAACCAGCCCGATTTCCCCAAACGAGGAGGTTGTTGTGCCAGCTTGGTTCTCGCGAAGCACAACGCGACTTTACCACCGGGCGCAGGGGGTTCAGTGACCTTCATCACTTCCGCCCTCGACACCGGCGGGCCCGACCACGCCGCCCATCGCGCGGCCATGCTGGACAAGCTCGCCGCCCTCGACGCCGAGCACGCCAAGGCCCTCGCCGGCGGCGGCGAGAAGTACACCGCCCGCCACCGCGAGCGCGGCAAGCTCCAGGCCCGCGAGCGGATCGAGCTGCTCGTCGACCCGGACAGCCCCTTCCTGGAGCTGTCCCCGCTCGCCGCCTGGGGCAGCGACTACACCGTGGGGGCCTCCCTGGTCACCGGCATCGGGGTCGTCGAGGGCGTCGAGTGCCTGATCACCGCCAACGACCCGACCGTGCGCGGCGGCGCCTCCAACCCGTGGACGCTGAAGAAGGCCCTGCGGGCCAACGAGATCGCGTACGCCAACCGGCTGCCCGTCATCTCGCTCGTCGAGTCCGGCGGCGCCGACCTGCCCTCCCAGAAGGAGATCTTCATCCCGGGCGGGGCGCTCTTCCGCGACCTCACCCGCCTCTCCGCCGCCGGCATCCCGACCGTCGCGGTCGTCTTCGGGAACTCGACGGCGGGCGGCGCGTACGTCCCCGGCATGTCCGACCACGCCGTGATGATCAGGGAGCGGTCGAAGGTGTTCCTCGGCGGGCCGCCGCTGGTGAAGATGGCGACGGGCGAGGAGAGCGACGACGAGTCGCTCGGCGGCGCCGAGATGCACGCCCGCACCTCCGGGCTCGCCGACCACTACGCCGTCGACGAGGCCGACGCGATCCGCCAGGCCCGCCGGATCGTCGCCCGCCTCAACCACCGCAAGCACCACGCGGATCCGGGCCCGGCGGAGCCGCCGAAGTACGACCCGGAGGAGCTCCTCGGGATCGTCCCCGGCGACCTCAAGACGCCCTTCGACCCGCGCGAGGTGATCGCCCGGATCGTCGACGGCTCGGACTTCGACGAGTTCAAGCCGCTGTACGGGACGTCGCTCACGACGGGCTGGGCGCGGCTCCACGGCTACCCGGTCGGCATCCTCGCCAACGCGCAGGGCGTCCTGTTCTCCGCCGAGTCGCAGAAGGCCGCCCAGTTCATCCAGCTCGCCAACCAGCGCGACATCCCGCTCGTCTTCCTCCACAACACCACCGGCTACATGGTCGGCAAGGAGTACGAGCAGGGCGGCATCATCAAGCACGGCGCCATGATGATCAACGCGGTGTCGAACTCCCGCGTCCCCCATCTCTCCGTCCTCATGGGGGCGTCGTACGGCGCCGGGCACTACGGCATGTGCGGTCGCGCCTACGACCCGCGCTTCCTCTTCGCCTGGCCCAGCGCGAAGTCCGCCGTCATGGGCCCGCAGCAGCTCGCCGGCGTCCTCTCCCTCGTGGCGCGGGCCTCCGCCGCCGCGAAGGGGCAGCCGTACGACGACGAGGCCGACGCCGGGCTGCGCGCCCTGGTGGAGGCGCAGATCGAGTCCGAGTCACTGCCGATGTTCCTCTCCGGCCGGCTCTACGACGACGGGGTCATCGACCCCCGCGACACCCGCACGGTCCTCGGACTGTGCCTCTCCGCGATCCACACGGCACCGGTCGAGGGCGCGCGCGGCGGCTTCGGCGTCTTCCGAATGTGAGGCACTGATGATGCAGACCGTACTGGTCGCGAACCGGGGCGAGATCGCCTGCCGGGTCTTCCGTACCTGCCGTGACCTCGGCATCTCCACCGTCGCCGTGTACTCCGACGCGGACGCGGGCGCCCTGCACGTCCGCGAGGCCGACGCGGCGGTACGACTCCCGGGGGCCACGCCCTCGGAGACGTACCTGCGCGGCGACCTGGTGGTGAAGGCCGCGCTCGCGGCGGGCGCCGACGCCGTCCACCCCGGGTACGGCTTCCTCTCCGAGAACGCCGACTTCGCCCGCGCCGTGACCGACGCCGGGCTGATCTGGATCGGCCCGCCGCCGGAGGCCATCGAGGCGATGGCGTCGAAGACCCGGGCGAAGGAACTCCTCGGGATCGAGCCCCTGCGCGAGGTGAAGGAGGCCGACCTGCCCGTCCTCGTGAAGGCGGCGGCGGGCGGCGGCGGGCGGGGCATGCGGATCGTACGAGAACTCGCCTCCCTCGAAGGGGAGTTGCGGGCCGCGTCGGCCGAGGCGGCGAGCGCCTTCGGGGACGGCGAGGTGTTCGTCGAGCCGTACGTGGAGAACGGCCGGCACGTCGAGGTACAGCTCCTCTGCGACACCCACGGCACGGTCTGGGCGCTCGGCACCCGCGACTGCTCCCTCCAGCGCCGGCACCAGAAGGTGATCGAGGAGGCGCCCGCGCCCGGCCTGCCCGCCGCGCTCGAAGCGCAGCTCCTCGACACGGCTGTCCGTGCGGCGAAGGCCGTCGGGTACGTGGGCGCGGGGACGGTCGAGTTCCTCGTCGAGGGAGGGCGGGCGCACTTCCTGGAGATGAACACCCGCCTCCAGGTCGAGCACCCGGTGACGGAGGAGGTGTACGGGGTCGACCTGGTCGCCCTCCAGCTGGCCGTCGCCGAGGGCCACCCGCTTCCCCCCGAGCCCCCGGCCCCGCGCGGCCACGCGGTCGAGGCCCGGCTCTACGCCGAGGACCCGGCGGTGGGCTGGGCCCCGCAGACGGGCGTCCTGCACCGCTTCGAGGTCACGGGAGGCGTGCGCGTCGACACCGGATACGCCTCGGGGGACACGATCGGCGTCCACTACGACCCGATGCTCGCGAAGGTGATCGTCCACGCCCCGACCCGGGAGGCCGCCCTCCGCAAGCTCGCCCACACCCTGGAGCGGGCCGTGGTCCACGGCCCGGTCACCAACAGGGACCTGCTGGTCGCCTCGCTCAGGCACCCGGAGTACGCGGCGGAGGGCGCCCTCGACACGGGCTTCTACGACCGGAACCTGCCCGAGCTGACCAGCCCGGCCCGGGGCGGGGAGTACGCGGCGGTGGCGGCGGCCCTCGCCCAGGCGTCGACCGGCCCGAGCCGCTTCGGCGGCGGGTGGCGCAACGTCCGCTCGCAGGACGAGACGAGGACGTACGGGGACCACGAGGTCCGCTACCGGCCGACGAGGGACGGAGGCTACGAGGTCACGTCCCCGGCGGGCGTACGCGTGGTCGAGGCCGGGCCCGGCTCTGTGAGCCTGGAAGTGGCGGGAGTCGTCCGGCACTTCGAGGTCGCCGCGTACGGGGACACCGTCCACGCGGGCGGCCACCGCCTCACCGTCCGCCCCCGCTTCACCGACCCGCGCGACCAGTCGGCGCCCGGCTCCCTGCTCGCCCCGATGCCCGGCACCGTCGTCCGGGTCGCGGACGGTCTCGCGGTCGGCGACCGGGTCACCGCCGGGCAGCCGCTGCTCTGGCTGGAGGCCATGAAGATGGAGCACCGGGTCATCGCCCCCGCCTCCGGCACGCTCACCGCACTCCACGCCGCCCCCGGCCGCCAGGTCGAGGTCGGCGCCCTGCTCGCCGTCGTACAGGAACACGCCCCGTCCGAAGCACAGGAGGAAGACCCCGCATGAGCACCCTCATCGATTCCCCCGAGCACACCGCACTGCGCGCCGCCGTCTCCGCGCTCGGTCACCGCCACGGTCCCGGCTTCGACCGGGCCGAGCTGTGGGCCGAGGCGGGCAAGCTCGGCTACCTGGGCGTGAACCTCCCCGAGGAGTACGGCGGCGGGGGCGGCGGCATGGCCGAGCTGTCGATCGTGCTGGAGGAGGCGGGCGCGGCCGGCGCGCCGCTGCTCATGATGGTCGTCTCGCCCGCGATCTGCGGCACGGTCATCGCCCGCTTCGGGACCGAGGAGCAGAAGCGGGCGTGGCTGCCGGGGCTCGCGGACGGGTCGAAGACGATGGCGTTCGGGATCACGGAGCCCGACGCGGGCTCGAACTCGCACCGCATCACGACCACGGCCACGCGCACCGAGGAGGGCTGGGTCCTGAACGGGCGGAAGGTCTTCGTCTCCGGGGTGGACATCGCGGATGCGACGCTGATCGTGGGCCGCACCTCGGACGCCCGCACGGGCAGCCTGAAGCCCTGCCTCTTCGTCGTCCCGCGCGACGCCCCCGGCTTCGGCCGCCGGCACATCGAGATGGAACTGGACGCGAACGAGAAGCAGTTCGAACTCACCCTCGACGAGGTGCACCTTCCCTTCGAGGCGCTGGTGGGCGACGAGGACGCGGGCCTGCTGCAGCTCTTCGCGGGCCTGAACCCGGAGCGGATCATGACGGCGGCCTTCGCGATCGGGATGGGCCGGTACGCCCTCGCGCAGGCGGTCAGGTACGCGAAGGAACGCCAGGTCTGGAAGGCCCCGATCGGCGCTCACCAGGCCGTCGCCCACCCGCTCGCCCAGGCCCACATCGAGCTCGAACTGGCCCGCCTGATGATGGCGAAGGCCGCGCACCTCTACGACGCGGGGGAGGACATGGGCGCGGGCGAGGCGGCGAACATGGCGAAGTACGCGGCGGCGGAGGCGTGTGTGAAGGCGGTCGACACCGCCGTCCACACCCTCGGCGGGAACGGCCTCACCAAGGAGTTCGGCCTGGCCCGTCTGGTCACGGCGGCCCGTGTGGCCAGGATCGCCCCGGTCAGCCGGGAGATGATCCTCAACTTCGTCTCCCACCAGACGCTGGGGCTGCCCAAGTCGTACTGACGGGACCTGCGGGACGGGGGAGCCCCGTCCCGCACGTTCCTGACACAGTGCGGAGTCGATTCCGTACACAGGGGTACCAGTTGTGAACATCCTGTGTACGATCCGGGTCACTTGACTACCGCTCAGGAGCCACTCGTGTACCCGCCTCCCCACCCGTACCAGCCCGCCCCGATGCCCGTCCGGCGGCGCTGGTGGCAGCATCCCGCCCTGGTCATCACCCTGTTGGTGATCCTCCCGCCGGCAGGCATAGCCCTGACCTGGACGAGCCGGTGGACCCGGACGACGAAGATCGTCGCGACCGTCGTCTCGGGCCTGTGGTTCCTGCTGTTCGCGCTGAGCGACCCGCCGAAGGAGGACGGCGGGACCGATCCGAAGCCCGCCACCTCGGCCACGGCGACCCCCACGCCCGGGGCCACCACCGAGCCGACCCCGACGACGCCTGCCACGACGGAGCCGACGCCCGAGCCCACGTCCGCGACGCCCGAGCCGACGACCGAGGCGCCGAAGCCCACCCCGACGCCCACGCGCGCCCCGGCGCCGCGCCCGTCGACCCAGCAGCCCGAGACCGCCGAACCCGAACCCGCCAGGACCACCGAGGAGTCGAACGTCTACTACGAGAACTGCGCGGCCGTCCGCGCCGCCGGCGCCGCCCCGATCCACGTGGGCGACCCGGGCTACAGCAGGAAGCTGGACCGCGACGGCGACGGCGTGGCCTGCGAGGGCTGAGGCACATCGACGCGCTCTCTCCCCAAGTTCGCCCGCAGCAGCGATCCTGGCGATCACCTTCCACCTCTCCCAGGGGGCCAGCATGGTGTTCCACAGCGCGTACGAGCCCGTTCCCACCGTCTCCCTCCCCATCCACGACGCCGTCCTCGGGCGCGCCGCCGCATGGGCGGACGCGCCCGCGCTGATCGACGGAGCCGGGGAGCTCAGCCTCACGTACGGGCAGGTCGACGCCTTCCACCGGAAGGTCGCCGCCGGGCTCGCCGAGGCCGGGGTGCGGAAGGGCGACGTGCTCGCCCTGCACAGCCCGAACACCGTGCTGTTCCCCATCGCGTTCTACGCCGCCACGCGCGCGGGTGCCTCCGTCACCACGGTGCATCCGCTCGCCACGCCCGAGGAGTTCGCCAAGCAGCTCCGCGACGCGTCGGCGCGGTGGATCGTGACCGTGTCCCCGCTGCTCGGCGCCGCCCGCGCGGCCGCCGAACTCGCCGGCGGGATCGAGGAGATCTTCGTCTGCGACCGGGCCGAGGAAGGGGAGGGGGCGCGCTCGCTCCAGGACTTCCTCGGCTCCACCGGGGCCGTACCCGAGGTCGACGTCGACCCCGAGCAGGACGTGGCGGCGCTGCCGTACTCCTCGGGGACCACCGGCGTCCCCAAGGGCGTGATGCTCACGCACGCCTCCATCGCCACCAACCTGGCGCAGCTGGAGCCCGTCATCCCGATGGGCCCGGGCGACCGGATCCTCGCCGTCCTCCCCTTCTTCCACATCTACGGGCTCACCGCCCTCATGAACGCGCCCCTCCGCTCCGGCGCCACCGTCGTCGTCCTGCCCCGCTTCGACCTCGACAGCTTCCTCGGCGCCATCCAGAAGCACCGCATCAACGGGCTGTACGTCGCCCCGCCGATCGTCCTCGCCCTCGCCAAGCACCCGGCCGTCGCCGACTACGACCTGTCCTCCCTGGAGTACATCGTCAGCGCCGCCGCCCCCCTCGACGCCGCCCTCGCCGAGGCCTGCTCCGCCCGGCTCGGGCTCCCGCCGGTCAGCCAGGCCTACGGGATGACGGAGCTGTCGCCCGGCACCCACGTCGTCCCGCTCGACGCCCCGGCGCCCCCGCCCGGCACCGTCGGCAGGCTGCTGCCCTCCACCGAGATGCGGATCCTCTCCCTCGACGACCCCGCCAAGGACGCCGCGCCCGGCGAGGAGGGCGAGATCGCCATCCGCGGCCCCCAGGTCATGAAGGGCTACCTCGGCCGCCCCGACGCCACCGCCGCCATGATCGACGCCGACGGCTGGGTGCACACCGGCGACATCGGACGCGTCGACGAGGACGGCTGGCTCTTCGTCGTGGACCGGGTGAAGGAGCTGATCAAGTACAAGGGCTTCCAGGTCGCCCCCGCCGAGCTCGAAGCGCTCCTCCTCACCCACGAGGGCGTCGCCGACGCCGCCGTCATCGGTGTCACCGACGCCGACGGCACCGAGATCCCCAAGGCCTTCGTCGTCCGCCAGCCCGCCGCACCCGGCCTCACCGCCGAGGACGTCATCGCCCACGTCGCCGCCCGGGTCTCCCCGTACAAGAAGGTCCGCGCCGTGGAGTTCATCGACACCGTGCCCCGGGCAGCGTCCGGGAAGATCCTCCGAAGGGAACTGAGGGACCGCGCATGAGCCTGCCGCTGATCGACGTCACCGAGGAGCGGGGCATCACCACCCTCGCCCTGGACTCCCCGCACACCCGCAACGCGCTCTCCGCCCCGCTCGTCGCCGAGCTCGCCGACGCGCTCACCACCTGCGCCAAGGACCCGGCCGTACGGGCGGTGGTCCTCACCCACACCGGCTCCACGTTCAGCGCCGGCGCCGACCTCAAGGCCCCGCCCAGCCCGTACGCCTTCGTCGACCTGCTCCGGCAGATCGTCGAGCTCCCGAAACCGGTCGTCGCCCACGTCACCGCCGGCAGCCACACCCGCGCCGGCGGCCTCGGCCTGCTCGGCGCGGCGGACATCGTGCTGGCGGGGGAGGGGGCGGACTTCGCGCTCACGGAGGTACGGATCGGGGTCGCGCCCGCCGTCATCTCGCTCACCCTGCTCCCCCGGCTGGAACCGCGCGCGGCCGCCCGGCACTACCTGACGGGCGAGCGGTTCGGGGTCCCTGAGGCCGTCGCGATGGGTCTGGTGACGGCCGGCGCGGAGGAACTCGACACCATCCTCGACTCCCTGCGCGCCGGCTCCCCGCAGGGCCTGCGGGAGGCGAAACGACTGGTCACCGCTAGAGTCCTGGAGACCTTCGAACGCGACGCGGAGGACCTCGTGCAGAGGTCGGCCACGCTCTTCGCCTCCGCCGAGGCGCGCGAGGGGATGACGGCCTTCCTCGAACGACGGGACCCCGCATGGCGGCTCTGACCGCACAGAACCAGCCGAAGCCGGACGGGCCGGGCCGGACCGCCAAGCCCGACCGGAACCCCAAGCAGGACCGCAGCCGCGCCACCCGGCAGCGGCTGCTCGAAGCCGCCGTGTCCTGCCTCGCCGAGCACGGCTGGGCCGGCTCCACGGTCGCCGTCGTCGCCGAACGCGCCGGCGTCTCCCGGGGCGCCGCCCAGCACCACTTCCCCACCCGGGAGGACCTGTTCACGGCGGCGGTCGAGTACGTCGCGGAGGAACGCTCGCAGGCCCTGCGGGCGGTCCGTACGGACGACCGCGAACAGGCGGTCGCCGCCCTCGTCGGCCTCTACACCGGACCCCTCTTCCGGGCCGCGCTGCACCTGTGGGTCGCCGCCTCCGGCGAGGAACAGCTCCGCGAGCGGGTCACCGAGCTGGAGGCCCGCGTCGGCCGCGAGTCCCACCGCATCGCCGTCGAGGTCCTGGGCGCCGACGAGTCACGGCCCGGCGTCCGCGAGACCGTCCAGGGCCTCCTGGACATGGCCCGCGGCCTGGGCCTCGCCACCCTCCTGACGGACGACCGCGCCCGCCGGGAACGAGTGGTGTCCCAGTGGGCGCGGCTGGTGAGCGAGGCGCTGAGCGACTAGAGCGGTCAGACCCCCGGGATTTCTCAGACCCCCGGGATCGCGCGGGCCCGGAAGGCGTCACGGACCGCGTCCGCCGCCGCCGTGCCGTACATCTTCTGCGCCGTCGCGACCGTCGTCAGGGCCGCGTCCTTGAAGCTGGTGTCGGCGGCGAAGCCGAACTGCGCGTTGATGATGATCCGGTCGGCCGTGCGGGCGCCGAGCTTGTTCCGGATGTCGAAGAGCGCGCGGGACCAGATCTCGCCGTCCGCGTGCACCTCGCCCGCCCAGTCCGCGTAGGTCTTGGTGCCGTCGATCCGGCGCAGGCAGTGCGGGGCCGCGCTGTAGCCGGTGGAGTCCCAGTCGGCGACGCACGCCAGGTCGGCCTTCAGCGGCCAGTTGTACTTGGCGACCGCGTTCGAGCCGACCTCGACGGCCAGGTAGTCGCCGAAGGCCTCGCCGATCGCGCCGGCCTCCGCCGAGGTGCCGAAGCCGGGGACCTGGGCGTTGTGCACCGCGTGGCCGTACTCGTGGACGATCACCTCGGCGTCCTCGGCGTCGTCCACGCCGCCCTTGCCGAAGCGGATCTCGGCCTTCTTGTCGGTGAAGAAGGAGTTGTCGGCGCCCCACTGGTTGAGGCGGACCGGCTGCACCCGGTCGTTCGCCCCGCGCAGCTCGGTGCCGAAGCCGAGGCCCTGCAGGTACTCCTGCGCCTCGTTGACCCAGAAGTACGCCATGACCTGCTCGAACTCGTCGTCCGAGCGGTCGTACGAGGCGGCGTCGGCGGCCTTCGCCGGGTTGCCGGTCTCCGAGCGGACCGCGGCCCACTTGCCCGACAGGGCGCCGCTCGCGTCGAGGTTGCGGAGCGCGACCGTGGCGTACGCGGAGGCGGGGACGTCGCCCACCGCGTCCTTGTGGTCGGTGAGGGACTGGTCGCCCGAGGACTGGACCGGGTTCACCATGAAGACGCGGGCCTGCGGCGCGGTGGCCGCGGAGGCTCCCGCGGACGGGAGCAGCGCCGCCGTGGCGGTGGCCACGGTGACGGCGGCCGCGGCGACCAGGCCACGAGAGGTGCGGCGGGTCATGGACATCCTCCTGCGATGGGATGCTGCGACGGGAAGCATGGCGTGTACGCAACATGCGTGGCGGCGATCTTCGCGTAGACCCGCCACTTTGAACAGACTTTGAGCCATCGAGGGGCCGGACGTGACGCGGACCACAGTCGCCCGCAGCCGCCCGCAGTACGCTGACTCCATGCTTTTGCTCGTACGCCGTCGCCACGTGGACTACGTCCGCGTCACGAGCATGGGCTGTCGCCGCTCCGCCTGACCTTCCGGGGTACCACTCCACACCCCTGCGGTCCCTCGTCCGAGCCCCAAGCCGACCGGCACCCGTGGCCCCCGCCCCACCCTTGGCGGCCGCCCCGGGCACCCGTATACCCCGCGGATGCATACATGACGAACAGCTCGTACCCCTCGCAGCTCCCCATCGTCGACCTCTCGGCCGCAGACCGAGACCCCCAGGCCAGGAAGCTGCTCCACGCACAGCTCCACTCGGCCGCCCACGACGTGGGTTTCTTCCAGCTCATCGGGCACGGCATCACCGAGGCCGAGACCAAGGCCCTGACCGACGCCATGCACGCCTTCTTCGCCCTGCCCGAGGCCGACCGGCTCGCCCTCGACAACATCAACTCGCCGCACTTCCGCGGCTACACGCGCATCGGCGACGAGCGCACCGCCGGCGCCCGCGACTGGCGCGACCAGCTCGACATCGGCGCCGAACGGCCCGCGCGCGACCCCGGACCCTGGGAAGCCCCGTACTGGTGGCTCGAAGGCCCCAACCAGTGGCCCGCCGCGCTCCCCGAGCTCCGGACGGCGGCCCTGCACTGGATCGACCGCCTCAGCGGCGTCGCCGAGCGGCTCCTCCACGAGCTGCTCGCCTCCATCGGCGCGCCCGAGGACTTCTACGACGACATCTTCGGCCCGCGCGCCCACCCGCACCTCAAGCTGGTGCGCTACCCGGGCAGCAGCGGCGAGGGCGACGACCAGGGCGTCGGCGCGCACAAGGACTACGGCTTCCTCACCCTGCTGCTCCAGGACCAGGTCGGCGGGCTCCAGGTGCAGCGCGAGGACGGGAACTTCCACGACGTGCCGCCGCTGCCGGGCGCGTTCGTCGTGAACCTGGGCGAGCTGCTCGAGGTGGCCACCAACGGCTACCTGATCGCGACGAACCACCGCGTGGTCTCGCCGCCCGGGGCGACGGAACGATTCTCCGTGCCGTTCTTCTACAACCCGCGGCTCGACGCCCGGATCGCGCCGCTGGAGTTCCCGTTCGCGGACCGGGCCCCCGGCGTCACGGCCGACCCGGCGAACCCGCTGTTCGCCGAGTACGGCCGCAACGAACTCAAGGGCAAGCTCCGCGCCCACCCGCTGACGACGGCCCGCCACCACGCGGACCTGCTGCTGCACCCGCAGGAACAGCCGGCGGAGCTGGTGTAGGGGTGCCGGAGAGGCCGGAGGTCCTGGCGGGGCTGTGCGGGCCCGCCAGGCACCACCGGCTCCGGCTGCCGGGGTCTCAGCCGGCGATGTCCTCGTAACCCTCGATCTCGCGCGGGTTCCGCTGACCGGGGCCCGTGTAGCGGGCCGAGGGGCGCACGAGGCGGCCCGTGCGCTTCTGCTCCAGGATGTGCGCCGACCAGCCGGCCGTACGCGCGCACGTGAACATCGACGTGAACATGTGCGCCGGGACCTCGGCGAAGTCCAGGACGATCGCCGCCCAGAACTCCACGTTGGTCGCGAGGACGCGGTCGGGGCGGCGGTTGTGCAGCTCCTCCAGGGCCGCCTTCTCCAGGGCCTCGGCGACCTCGAAGCGCGGCGCGGCCAGCTCCTTGGCCGTACGGCGGAGCACGCGCGCGCGGGGGTCCTCGGCGCGGTAGACGCGGTGGCCGAAGCCCATGAGGCGCTCGCCCTTGTCGAGGGCCTGCTTCACGTACGCGGTGGCGTCGCCGGTCCGCTCGATCTCCTCGATCATGCCGAGGACGCGGGAGGGCGCGCCGCCGTGCAGCGGCCCGGACATGGCGCCGACGGCACCGGACAGGGAAGCGGCCACATCGGCACCGGTGGAGGCGATGACGCGCGCGGTGAACGTGGACGCGTTCATGCCGTGCTCGGCGGCGGAGGTCCAGTAGGCGTCGACGGCCTTGACGTGCTTCGGGTCGGGCTCGCCGCGCCAGCGGATCATGAAGCGCTCGACGACGGACTCGGCCTTGTCGATCTCGCTCTGCGGGACCATCGGGAGGCCCTGGCCGCGCGCCGACTGCGCGACGTAGGAGAGGGCCATGACGGCCGCGCGGGCGAGGTCGTCGCGGGCCTGCTCGGCGGAGATGTCGAGGAGCGGTTTGAGGCCCCACACGGGCGCGAGCATCGCGAGCGCGGACTGCACGTCGACCCGGATGTCACCGGAGTGCACGGGGATCGGGAAGGGCTCGGCGGCCGGGAGGCCGGGGTTGAAGGCACCGTCGACGAGCAGTCCCCAGACGTTGCCGAAGGAGACATGACCCACGAGGTCCTCGATGTCGACCCCGCGGTAGCGGAGGGCACCGCCCTCCTTGTCGGGTTCGGCGATCTCCGTCTCGAACGCGACGACTCCTTCGAGCCCGGGTACGAAGTCGGACATCAGGCGGCTCCTCTATCGATGATCGATCAACCGTGCGAGGCGATCGTGGAGAATCAACAGTCATCCAGCCGAAGAGTCTGTACGGTTCCGATGATGCGGGGAAGCGTGACATCCGGCACACTGCGCCGATTCGGGCAGAGAGGATTAGCGCCCGGCGGTGCCGGGCAGACTGGGCCGCTGCGGCAGGATGACCCTGTGACCGACGCCCTGGATCCCGCCGACATGCGCGAGCAGTACCGCACCACGGAGCTGTCCGCGGCCGACCTCGCGCCCGAACCCATCGGCCAGTTCGCCCGCTGGTTCAAGGAGACCGCCGCGAATCCGGCGATCCACGAGCCGAACGCGATGATCGTCTCGACGGCGACCGCCGAAGGCCGCCCGTCCTCCCGCACGGTCCTCCTGAAGCACTACGACGAGGCCGGCTTCGTCTTCTTCACCAACTACGAGTCCCGCAAGGGCCGGGAGCTGGCGGAGAACCCGTACGCCTCGCTGCTCTTCCCCTGGCACCCGCTGGCCCGCCAGGTCATCGTCACCGGCCGCGCGGTGCACGTCGGCCGCGACGAGACGGTGGCCTACTTCCGCACCCGCCCGCACGGCTCCCAGCTCGGCGCCTGGGCGAGCCCCCAGTCCCAGGTCATCGCCTCCCGCGCGGACCTCCTGGCCCGCTACGACGAACTCGCAGCCCGCTACCCGGACCAGGAACAGGTCCCGGTCCCCCCGTCCTGGGGCGGCATCCGCGTCGTCCCCGAGACGGTCGAATTCTGGCAGGGCCACGAAAACCGCCTCCACGACCGCCTCCTCTACGTCCACGAACAGGACGGAAACTGGCGAGTGGAGCGCCTGGCGCCCTGAGGGGGCCGGAAACGCAGGCGACCCGTGAGTCTTGGCGCCGTCCGCCTAGGTTCGGACGGACGCCTGCCGGCCGGACTGCCGGCGACTCACGGGTCGGGTGACTGCGGTGGTGTTCGGCAGAAGGCCTGCCGAGGTGCACAGAGTGCGACTGGCAGGCCTTAGCCCGCAGTCACCTCACGAGTCCGAAAAGAAACCATTTTTTCGGATCACCTCCTTTCGCGTGTACCCACACACTACGAACGGTCCGTCGCCCGCTCAAGCTATTTATGCGGGTGATTCGGAACGAATGATTTGGGCGAAGGTGGTGTGCTCCACGTCACGTTCCAGTTGAATGGTCCCAGCATGGGGGGTGCCTGGATGAGTGCATTCACGGGGGCCACGAGCGACGACGTCTCCGTCCCGGGGGCGGGGGCCGATCTGTTGGCCGCGTTGCTCGACGGGATGGACGCGGCGCTCTGCGCGTTCGACGCCGACGGGACGGTCACGCACTGGAACCGGGAGGCCGAGCGGATCCTCGGCTGGTCCGCCGGGGAGGCCGTCGGGCGGCGCGGCTTCGAGGGGTGGGCGGCGCGGAGCGCGGACGCCGAGGAGACCCTGGGGCGGCTGATGGGGGCCATGAAGGGGCCCGGCCGGCAGGTGCACGAGTTCGTGTTGCTGCGGAAGGACGGCGGGCGGGTTCTCGTGCGGAGCCAGGCCGCCGGGGTGCGCGGCGCCGACGGCAGCGCCGCCGGGGTGTACTGCGCGTTCAGCGAGGTCCACGTCCAGCTCGACCTGGAGCGGTCGGTCGCCCTGAGCGAGGCGCTGTTCGAGGACGCGTCCTGGGGTGTCGTCCTCGTCGACGCCGATCTGCGGCCCGCCGTCATCAACGGGCACGCCGCCCGCGCCTTCGGGACCGGTCGTACGGCCCTGCTCGGGCGGCCCCTCGGGGACGTCGTCCTGCACGGTGTGGAGGAGCTGGAGGGGGCCCTCCAGCACGTTCTCGCGGAGGGCACGCCGCCCGCGCCCGCCGAGGTGTGGGTGACGCTCAGGACCTCCTCGGGGGAGCAGCGCCGGTGCTGGCGCAGCGGCTTCCTGCGGCTGTCGTCGCCGATGGCGGAGGAGCCCGTGCCGCTGGGTGTCGCCTGGCTGTTCCAGGACGTCACGGAGGAGCGGCTCGCGGCGCGTGAGGCGGACCGGCTGCGGTTCCGGTGGAGTCAGCTGCACCGGGCGGGCGCGGCGGTCGCGGAGTGCGAGGACCCGGTGGAGGCGGCGACGGTCCTGCTGGACTTCGCCCTGGCCGGGTTCGCCGATCACGCCCTGGTGGACCGGCCCGCGGGGGAGCGGCGTCTCACCCGGGCCCTGGCCACCCCGGCGGGTGCCGTCCCGGGCCCGTCGTCGCCCGTCGTGGGCGGCGGCATCCCGCTGCGGTACGGGCCGAGGCACCCCGCCCTGCAGGCCTGGGACCGGGTGGGCACGGTGCGGGCGAGCGCGGGCCGTACCGCCGAGGTGTGGGCGGAGGCCCACCAGTGGCCGGGGGACGCGGCGCACGCCCTGTGCGTGGTGCTGCGGTCCCGGGGCCGGACCCTCGGCGTCCTGACGTTCCTGCGGGCCGCCTGCCGGGCGCCCTTCGAGCGGGAGGACGTGGTGTACGCGGAGGCGGTGGCGTCCCGGGTGGCGGCGGAACTGGCCCTCGCCGACGCGGGCACCCGCTAGCCCCCCGTACACCCACTTTTTTGTGGGTACTTGTCCGCCGTCCCGGGCCCGGGAGAACCTGGTCACGGCCCGGGACGGAGAGGGAGTGACAGGGCCTCAGGAGGCGGCTCGTGCCGCCGTCAGCCGGTCGATCCGGCGATGGCCCCAGTCGGACAACGGGCCGAGCAGTCCGGAGAGTTCGCGCCCGAACTCCGTCAGCGAGTAGACGGTCTTCGGCGGCCGCACGTCGTGCACCTCGCGGTGCACGAGACCGTCCGTCTCCATCTCCCGCAGCGCCTGCGTCAGCACCTTCTCGCTGATCTCGGGGAGCCTGCGGCGCAGTTCGCCGGGCCGGTGCGGGCCGGATTCGAGCAGCCACAGCAGCGACGTCTTCCACTTGCCGTCGATGACGGCGATCGCGGCGGTCACTCCGCAGACGTTCGTGTCCTGGGCCCGGAGGCGTGTCATGCGCGTCCCTCTCCGTCGTCAGTCGTCTCTGTGTCACCCACGTATGTACAAGGGAGTTCCGTCATGTCTTCTTCCGACGAGCAGCTTTCCGTCACCGTTCTCGGGCTCGGGCCGATGGGCCGGGCGCTGGCCGGCGCGTTCCTGGACGCCGGGGTGCGGACGACGGTGTGGAACCGGACCCCGGGCAGGGAGGGCGACCTCGGTGCGCGGGGCGCGGTCCTGGCCGGGAGTGCCGAGGACGCGGTCGCGGCGAGCCCGCTGACGGTGATCTGCCTGGTCAACTACGACGCCACGGACTCCGTGCTGCGGCAGCCGGCCGTCACGGACGCGCTGAAGGGCCGGACCGTGGTGAACCTGAGCGCCGACGTGCCGGGTCGGTCCCGGGACACCGGCCGTTGGGCGGCGGAGCACGGCATCGGGTATCTGGACGGCGCGATCATGACCCCGACGCCGAGCATCGGGACGCCCGCCGGGGTGTTCCTGCACAGCGGCCCGCAGGCGCTGTACGAGGAGCACCGGCGGGTCCTCGACGCGCTCGGCGGCTCCCACACCCATCTCGGCGAGGACGTGGGCCGGGCGGCGGCGTACGACATCGCGTTGCTCGACATCTTCTGGACGTCGATGACGGGGTACGTGCACGCGCTCGCGGTGGCGCGCGCGGAGGGGATCTCGGCGCGGGAGCTGGCGCCGTTCGCCCAGGGCATCGGGGCGATCCTGCCGCCGCTGTTCCAGGAGTGGGCGGAGGACGTGGACGGCGGCTCGTACTCGGGCGAGGGCAATCCGCTGACCTCCGCCGTGTCGACGATGACCCACGTCGTGCACGCCGCCGAGGCGCACGGCATCGACGCGAGCGTCATGCGCGCGGCGGAGGCGCTGGCGCTGCGGGCGGTGGACCGGGGGTACGGCGCGGACGGCTTCACGCGCGTGACGCAGGTGCTCGACCGTCCGTAGCGGGCAGGGAAGGGGGGCCGGATCCTGCCGGGTTCCGGCATGGACGGCCCCCGGTGAGCGGGACGACGATGTGCTCACGTTCGGGAAAACAGGGGGGCCTTCATGATGGCGTGGTTCATGGGAGCGACCGTGCCTTTCGGCGTGGTGGCGATCGCGATGGGCGTGGTCGCGTTCCGTACGGGCCGGATGATCGCTCCGGCGCGCCGGAGCGTCCGGCAGCCCCGGGTCTACGGCCTCGGGCTCGCGCTGGCGGGCCTGGGCCTCCTCACCTCGGTGGTCACGTACTTCACGCTTCCGGTCGACGTCGCTTCGCGCGAACCGTGGCTCCCCTTCGTCGGGTACTTCCTGGAGCTCATGGGCATCGCCCTGATCGCGTCGAGCCGCCGGAGCCCGCGGCGCGGGCGGGCGCCGCACCCGGTGGCCTAGGGAGCCGGGGCGTCCGTGACCCTAGTGCCGGAAGAAGATCCGGTCCCCGTACTCGCTCATCACGCGCCCGTTCCACTCGTGCCCGCCGTCGACGTTGCCCGAGCGCAGCAGTGGCGGTTCGATGCCGAGGCGTACGAGTTCCTCGGCGGCGGCGGCCATCGTGGCCTGCATGAGGGCGCTGGTGACGACGGTGGAGGCGGGGGCGAAGGGCGCCTCGATGCCCTCGTGGGTGAGCTCCGCGTCCCCGATGGCGATCTTCGAGTCGAGGACGACGTCGCAGTGGTCCTTGAGGTACGTCCCCGAGACGTGCCGTGACTTCGTCTCCGTCGCGTACGCCACCGAGGTGACGCCGATGACGGTGAGGCCGAGCGCGCGGGCGTTCATGGCCATCTCCACGGGCAGGGCGTTGCGCCCGGAGAGGGAGATGATGATCAGGACGTCGCCGGCCTTCGCGGGGGAGGAGTCGAGGACCGCTCCGGCGAGGCCGTCGACGCGCTCCAGGGCGGAGCCGAGGGTGGCCGGCATGACGTCGACGCCGACGACGCCGGGGACGGCGAGCAGGTTCATCAGGGCGAGGCCGCCGGCCCGGTAGACGACGTCCTGGGCGGCGAGCGAGGAGTGTCCGGCGCCGAAGGCGAAGAGCCGGTTGCCGTTCGCGACGGCCTCGGCGATGGCCTTGCCCGCGGCGGCGATCTCGGCGGAGTCTCCGTCGCGGACCTGCTGGAGCAGGCCGATCGCGGCGTCGAAGAACTGTCCGGCCAGCTTGCTCTCGGCCATGGCGGCGGCTCCTTCTCGTCCTCGTGGTCGCCGATCACGGTGCGGTCTGGACCATTGCTCTGTCAATACCGCCTCGCCCCGGCGCGGCCCGGTTGTCCGTCCGATGCGCAAGAATTGGTGCAGGGCCAGCGCACGACTCATCGAGGGGCACGTATGTCCGGACTGATCGACACAACGGAGATGTATCTCCGCACCATCCTCGAGCTCGAGGAGGAGGGTGTGGTCCCCATGCGTGCCCGCATCGCCGAGCGGCTCGACCAGAGCGGCCCGACGGTGAGCCAGACGGTGGCCCGGATGGAGCGCGACGGTCTGGTGGCCGTGGCGAGCGACCGCCACCTGGAGCTCACGGACGAGGGGCGTCGCCTCGCCACCCGGGTGATGCGGAAGCACCGTCTCGCCGAGTGCCTGCTCGTGGACGTGATCGGCCTGGAGTGGGAGCAGGTCCACGCCGAGGCCTGCCGCTGGGAGCACGTGATGAGCGAGGCCGTGGAGCGGCGGGTGCTGGAGCTGCTGCGGCACCCGACGGAGTCGCCGTACGGGAACCCGATCCCGGGCCTGGAGGAGCTGGGCGAGAAGGCGGAGGCCGAGGCCTTCCTCGACGACTCGATGGTGTCCCTCGCCGACCTGGACGCGTCGGGCGGCAAGACGGTGATCGTGCGGCGGATCGGCGAGCCGATCCAGACGGACGCCCAGCTGATGTACACGCTGCGGAGGGCGGGCGTGCAGCCCGGCTCGGTGGTGTCGGTGTCGGAGTCGCCGGGCGGTGTCCTGGTGGGCAGCAGCGGCGAGGCGGCGGAGCTGGACGCGGAGGTCGCGGCGCACGTGTTCGTCGCGAAGCGCTGAGTTCGCGCGGTCGTACGTGACGGGGGGCGCCCCGCCGGTCCTGTGAGCGACCGGCGGGGCGCCCTTGTCTCTTTGGGGCGTGGGCGTGGACGTGGACGTGGACGTGGACGTGGGCGTGGGTGTGGGTGTGGGTGTGGGTGTGGGTGTGGACGTGGGTTGTGCGGGACGGGGTCACGAAGCCGTATCGGCTCGGCCTCGGGGGGCCAACGAAACGTCGTGCGCCCCGTTTTACGCCGGAATCGCCACGCCCGCGCCCTTGCCGTGCCACGCTGGTGGGAGCCGGGCGTGGAGGGGGTGGGGCCATGAGGGCTACGGACGGCGGAGGATCGCGGACCGCGGGCGACAGAGGGCCCCGGCGCCTTCCGGCGCCGGGGCCTGTCCTCCCCTGTGCTGACCTGGAGCCCCGAGCTCTCAAGGTCAGTCCCCTCGGACCGTTTTTCCCCGAGCGGTCCGCCTCCCGCTCAAGATCTCCCCTCGGCAGCGCGCGTCAATCCTTGAGCCCTGTCACTCGAACGAGGGGTGTTGTGTGGCAGGAGCGCATTTTCGAATGCGAGTTCGATAGTCTGGCGAGGTTCGACGGAAAAGAGGGGGTGCCGGATCCATGGCGCGACGACTCGACGTCACCGGGGCCGACGGCGTCCGGCTGGCGGCCTGGGACCACACGGCCGCGGACCCCGCTGCCGCGGGTCATGCGGGTCATACGGGCCCTGGCCGAACGGCCACGGACTACGGGGCCGCGGGCCCCCCGGGCCCTGGCCGCCCCGTCCCCGATCAGGCGGTGCCCGGTCGTGGGGACTGGGGGTACGCGCCCGGGGGCGAGAGTCGGGGGATCGTCCCGCAGCCCGGGCCGGATGCCGTTGCGCGGCCCGGCGGCCGGGCCGCCGCCGCCGTCCCCCGCCCCGTACGGGTCCCGCAGGCGCGGCCCTCGGGCGCTCCCGCCCCCGGGGTGTTACTCCTCCACGGCCTGATGGGGCACGCCGGGCACTGGGCGCCCGCCGTCCGCCGGCTCACCGGCGGGCATCGGATCGTCGCCCTCGACCAGCGCGGGCACGGTGCGAGCGAGAAGCCCGCCGGCGGCCCCTTCACGCGCGAGGCGTACGTGGCGGACGCCGCCGCCGTCGTCGAGCAGCTCGGCCTCGGCCCCGTCACCCTCGTCGGCCACTCCATGGGCGCCCTGACCGCCTGGCAGCTGGCCGCCGAGCGCCCCGACCTCGTCCGCGCCCTCGTCATCTGCGACATGCGCGCCTCGGCCCTCGGCGCGGCCTCGCAGCGCGCCTGGCAGGACTGGTTCCGCGGCTGGCCCGCGCCGTTCCCGTCGCTTGAGGCCGTCCACCGCTGGTTCGGCGACGAGGATCCCTGGGTGGAGACCCCGAACCCGGCGCGGGGCGCGTTCTTCGCCGAGGTGATGACCGAGCGCCCCGACGGCTGGCGGCCGGTCTTCGACCCGGAGCAGATGCTGACCTCCCGCGAGACCTGGGTCCACGACGCCCACTGGGACTCGCTCGCCCAGGTCCGCTGCCCCACCCTCGTCGTCCGCGGCCTCGACGGCGAGCTGGGCCGCGCGGAGGCCCAGGAGATGGTCAGGGTCCTGCCCCACGGGGCGTACGCGGAGATCCCGGACGCCGGTCACCTGCTCCACTACACGCACCCGGAGGCCTGGAGCGAGGCCGTGGAGCCCTTCCTGAACGGGGTGCTCACGCCCTGACGCGCAGGCCCCGGGAAGCAGTCATTCCGGAAACGGGGCCCCTGCGGTGACGCGGGAGGACCGGCGCGGTACGGTCCCTGTCACGGCGCGTCGAGCAGCACGCCTCCGCGCCGGTTGGAGGGAAATCGATGCGCATATCCATGCTGCGGCGCGTGGCCACGGTGGCCACGACGCTGGGGCTCACCACGCTCGGCCTCTTCGGCGCGGGCGTGGCGCCGGCGCAGGCGGCGATCAGCGACTGCCCGTCCGGCTACTTCTGTGCCTGGAAGACCGACAACGGCACCGGCACGATGTACAAGACGAACGTGAACGTGGCGACGCTCGGCGGCTGGGACAACACGTTCCGCTCGGTCGTCAACCGCACGAACAAGTTCGCCTGCCTGTACGAGGACGCCAACTACGGCACCTCGGGGGCCGTCTACGCGCAGCCCGCGGACCCGGCGGGCACCGAGTGGGGCGGCCCGGGCACCAACTCGGTCAGCTCGCTGAAGCTCGTACCGACCGAGCGGGAGTGCGTCCTGCCGGCGTACCCCGAGTGGTACGCGTCGACCGCCACGCAGGCGGCGGGCTTCGGCGACCTGAACGCCGACAAGAAGTCGGACGTCCTGGTCCGCGACAAGGCCGGCCGCATGTGGTTCCTGCCCGGCGACGGCACGGGCAAGCTGGTCGGCAGCGGCGGCTGGAACACCATGAACGCCCTGACGCGGCACGGTGACTTCAGCGGCGACGGCCGCGAGGACGTCATCGCCCGCGAGGCGTCCACCGGCAAGCTGTGGCTGTACCCGGGGACGGGGACCGGCGCGGTCGGCACGCGCGTGCTGATCGGCAGCGGCGGCTGGAACGCCATGGACAAGCTCACGGCGTACGGGGACATGACCGGCGACGGCCGCTCGGACCTGCTCGCCGTCGAGAAGTCCACCGGCAAGCTGTGGCTGTACCCGGGCACCGCCACGGGCGTCGGCGCGCGCAAGCTCCTCGGCACGGGCGGCTGGAACGGCATGAACGCCCTCGTCGCCACCGGTGACCTGAACGGCGACCTCCGGGCCGACCTGGTCGGCCGCGAGGCGTCCACGGGCAAGCTGTGGTTCTACCCGGTCACGGCCACGGGCACCTTCGGCCCGCGCGTCCTGATCGGCTCGGGCGGCTGGAACGTCATGGCGTCGTTCCTCGCGGTCGGCGACTACAACGCCGACGGCCGCAACGACCTCGCGACGATCGCCGGCTCCTCCTACGTCTCCCCGGAGTGCCGCGGAGTGGGCTGCCTGGTCCTGTACACGGGCAAGGGCACGGGCGCGTTCAACACGGGCGTCCCGGAGGACGGCAACTGGTGGGGCCTGAACGGCGCGTTCTGACCCCCTGAGCACCGAAGGAGGGCCTCCACCCGGACGGGTGGAGGCCCTCTTCGCCGCTGTCAGATCTTCCCCGCGAGCAGGCGGGTGCGGTGCCCGAGGAGCCGGGTCCGTTCGGCGATGAACCCGGCCCGGAGCGGAGGGCCGTTCCAGTGCTCGACGCCGACGTGGGCGAAGGCGAAGAAGTCGTTCTCCCACTCCCAGGCGGGCAGCGGGACCGTGCGCCCGCACGCCGGGCAGGGAACGTCGGCCGTGCCCGTCTCCCACCAAATATCGATGGCCGTGGAGAAGGCGGACCGCCGGCCGGTGACGACCGTCGCGCAGTGCGGGCAGATCGGTGAGCCGTCGCTGCCCGGGGACCCGAAGAACACGGTGCGTCCGGTGACGACGGCCCATTCGGTTCCCGGATAGGGCCGCGCGTCCGTCGCACGGGCCCAGCCCGGCCCGGGCAGGTACAAGGTCCTGCCGTCCTGGGCCGGCGCGTGCTCCGCCGCCACGATCCCCTCGGCGACGAGCCACGCCCCCACCCGATCCCCGAGCCCCCCGGCCTCCGAGGCCGTCACCTCCAGATCGGCAACGGCCTGAAAACTGCTCCCCACGGCGCCCCCTCAGCTCTCTCTCGTCGACTTCACCGGGTCAGGCGCCAGATCTGGTCCTCGCCCGTTTCCGCCGGGGCCGTGGGTTCGTGGGGGCGGCGGAGGTGGGCGGTGAAGCCGAGGCGGGAGGGGACGGCGCCGCTGGCGTGGTTGGCGACGTCGTGGACGATCTCGACGCCCGTGACGCCGGGCAGGCGGAACGCCTGCTCGACGAGCGCCCGGGCGGCGCGCGTCGCGAGGCCCTTGCCGGTCGCGGTCGGGTGCAGCCAGTAGCCGACCTCGACCGTGCCGTCGGGGGTGTCGTCGTGCCGGTGCAGCCCGCAGGAGCCGACGATCGCCCCGTCGAGCACGATCGCGTAGCTGTACGCCTCGCCGCTCGCCCACTGTTCCGCCCGGGACGCCAGGAAGCGGGCCGTCCCGCCGGGGTGCTCGGCGACCCACGGCATCCACGGGCGCAGGTGCTCCACCGACTCGTCGACGACCCGGCAGAACTCCGGCAGGTCCGCCTCGCCCTCGAACGCGCGGAGCACGAGCCCGCCGTCGAGCTCGATGACCGTCTCCGGTGAACGGTTCGAAAGGTTGGGAAGGTTCGGAAGGTTCATGCCGCGAGGATCGTCCGCCCCGATCACCTCGGCAAAGGGATTTCGGTGTGCCGGGGCAGATACCGGGGCATGACCCAGATACGCCAGAAACCCGCCACGGGATGATCTTGCGTTGTTGAGTGCCTTGCCCCGTCACCCGTACAGCCCAGTGTCGTTGGTGGTGATGTTGGATTCCGGCTGGGGCGGGGTGGGCTGTGACCTCGATCGAGAGGACCGCGTATCCGCGGTTCAAGCGGTTGATCACCGCGCATGAGCTGCATCTGTTCTTCGCGCCGAGCCGTGACGAGGTCGAGTGGGCAGCGGCCCGTGCCGACTGCGACGAGCACCTCCTGGCCCAGCTGCTCGCGCTGAAGTCGTACCAGCGGATGGGGTGCTTCCCGAAGCTGGACGAGATCCCGGAGACCGTGGTCGACTTCGTCCGCCGCGCGGTGGACCTGCCGGAGGGCACGGTGCCGAAGGCCGCGAACCGTACGGCGGAACGGCAGCGAACCGCCGTACGCCAGCGGACGGGCCTGTCGTACGACAAGGCGAAGGCCCGAAAGATCGCCGAGGCGGTGATGCGGAGCGAGGCCGTGTCGAAGAACCGCCCGGCCGATCTCATCAACATCGCGCTGGAGAAGGTCGTGGAGGCAGGGCTGGAGCTGCCGGGCTTCACCACGCTGGACGCGCTCGCGGCGAAGGTCCGCACCGAGGTGAACGCCTCGATCTGCACGGGCGTCTACGACCAGCTCAGCGAGGCCCACCGGGAGCGGCTGCTGGCGCTGCTGTCGGAGAAGGACACCTCCGGCACCACGAAGTACAACCGGCTGAAGCAGTCCGCGAAGGCCCCGACGTGGTCGCACTTCCGTGCCCAGGCCGAGCACCTTGGGTGGGTGGACGAGCTGGGCGAGACCCGGGTGTGGCTGGCCGGCGTCGCCTCGGGGAAGATCACGGACTTCGCCGGTGAGGCGGACGCAGCGGACGCGCCGGGGCTGCGGGACTACAGCCTGGTGAAGCGGCTCGCGCTGCTGGCGTGCCTGGTCCACAAGGCGCGGATGCGGGCCCGGGACGACCTGACGACGATGTTCTGTAAGCGGATCGCGTTGCAGGTCAAGCGGGCCAAGGCGGAGCTGGAAGAGATCCGGGAGCGGCAGCAGGCCATCGTCGAGGCGTTGATCGGGAACTACCGCACGGTGCTCCAGCACATCGACACGGACAGTCCCGTCCAGGCCGCCCGGGAGGAGGCGGCGGCCTTGACCGCCGAGGTCCTGGCGGCGGTCGGGGAACTCGACCGGGACGCCGCGCCTGACACTGTCGCGGCCCGGCTCGGCGAGGGGCTCGCACCCGCGCTGCACACCATGGCGAAGGCGCTGCGTGTGCAGGCCGGCGCCCTGGGAGTGCCTGCGGCGGCGGTGGACGGCTTTGGAGGGTTCGAGGGGCAGTACGAGCAGATCGAGAAGGTCGCCGCCCACCACGGCAACTACTGGGAGGTGCTGCTGTACGGGCACCTGCTCAAGGACCGCTCCACGATGTACGACCTGACCAGCCGTCTGGAGCTGCGGGCGACCTCCGAGGACAACCGTGTCCTGGACGCGCTCGCGCACGCCCGCCGCCACAAGAACCTGCGCGACTTCATCCCCGAACGGCACGAGGACGGCCGCCCGGTCGACATCTCGTTCGCCACGCTGAACTGGCAGAAGGCCGTACGGGACAAGAACCGTCCCGGCGCCTTGGTGCGCAAGCACTTCGAGGCCATGGTGTTCGCCGCGCTCGCCGAGGAACTGCGCACCGGTGACGTCGCGGTGGCCGGCTCCGAGGAGTACGCCGACTGGAGTGAGCAGCTCCTGCCGTGGGAGGACGTCGAGACGAAGCTGGGCGACTACCTGGTGGAGGTCGGCCTCGCCGAGCCCGGCGAGGCGACGGCGTACGACGCGGTGACGTTCAGGCGGCAGCTGGAGGACAAGCTCACCGCGGCGGCCGCGACGGCGGATGCCGGGTACCCGGACAACGAGGGCCTGGTCATCGACCCGGAGACCGGCATCCCTTCCCTCAAGGCCCACCGTTCCGAGGGTCAGCGGGCCTCGGCGAAGGCGCTGGAGCAGGAGATCAAGGCACGGATGCCGGAGCGCTCCCTGCTCGGGATCATCTCCCGCACGGCGTACTGGGTGGAGTGGTGGCGCCGCTTCGGCCCGGCCTCAGGCAACGAGCCGAAGCTGAAGGATCCCTTCGGCCGGTACGTGATCACCACGTTCGTGAAGGGCACCAACATGGGCCCCTACGAGGCCGCCCGGCACATCCCCGGTGTGAGCGGGCACGAGCTGTCGCTGGCCGCGAACCGGCACTTCTCCATTCCGACACTGAACGAGGCCATCGCCGACCTGGTCAACGCGCACGCCCGCCTGGACATCTCGCAGGCCTGGGGCGACGGCTCCGCGGTCGCCGCGGACGGCACCCACATGGACACCTACCTCAACAACCTGCTGTCCGAGACGTCCGTGCGGTACGGCAAGCCGGGCGGCATCGCCTACCACCACATCTCTGATACCTACATCGCGCTGTTCACGCACTTCATCCCGTGCGGGGTGTGGGAGGCCGTCTACATCATCGAGGGCCTGCTGAAGAACTCGTCCGAGGTGAGACCGACCACGGTGCACGCGGATACGCAGGGCCAGTCGTTCCCTGTCTTCGCGCTCGCCCACCTGCTGGGCTTCGACCTGATGCCCAGGATCAGGAACTGGAAGGACCTGACCTTCTACCGGCCCACGAAGCAGACCGAGTACGTGCACATCGACGCGCTGTTCGGGGAGAGCGGCCGCAACGTCATCGACTTCGACCTGATCGAGTCCCAGTTCCGGCACCTGATGCGGGTGGCCGTCTCCGTCCGAGAGGGCGCCATCTCTTCCACCCTGCTGCTGCGACGGCTGCGCGCCGGCTCGCGCAGGAACGCCACCTACACCGCCTTCCGCGAGGTCGGCCGCGTCATCCGCACCGTCCAGCTGCTGCGCTACCTCTCGGACGCCCCGCTGCGCCGGCGGGTGACCGCCGCGACGAACAAGGTCGAGGCGTTCAACGGCTTCTCCCAGTGGATCGGCTTCGGCAACGGCGGCGTCATCACCGACAACGACCCCGTCGAGCAGGAGAAGACCGCGAAATTCAACGCGCTGCTCACGAACGCGGTGATCTTCCACAACGCCCTGGACATCGCCGAGATCGTGCGCCAGCTCCAGGAGGAGGGCCACGCCATCGACCCCGAGGACCTGGCCCACATCTCGCCGTACCTGACCGAGCACATCCGCCGCTTCGGCGAATACTCCACCCATGAGCTCGGCCTCGTGCCCGAGGCGTACGACCCACACCTGGACGTCGACTTCAGCCCGCTGCGCGGTGGCGCCCCGCCCGCGCCGGACGGCTACGGCCAGGCTGCGTGACCCTGGGCCCGGATCACGTCGTCTTGTCGGGCACACCGATCAGCCGCTGGAAGATCTCGGATAACTCGCCGTTCTCGATCAGTCCGGCGATCACGGCGGCTGACGTTCGTTGGCTGCCGGCGCCGCAGTCGGTGCCAGACATGCGGGCGGATCGCGGCCCGCATTCCGCCCGGGTGACCGGCCGGTCAGCCGGTGAAGGGTTCCAGCGCGAAGCGGCCGATCGCCACGAAGGCGGTCAGGGCAAGGTAGGCCCCGTCCCCCAGCGCGGCTTTGGTCTCGCCACGTCGGATCCGCAAGATCATGGCGCCGGTCATGATCAGCGCCAGGCCGCTGGCCGCCAGCGGTACCAGTATCGGCGCGATGCCGAGCAAGGCGGGCAGGATCAGGCCCACGGCACCGAGGATCTCCAGTGCTCCGATGGCCTTGAGGGTGCCGGGCTTGAAGTCGAGGACCCAGCGCGCGGCGTCGGCCATGCCGGCCATCTTCTCCCGTGGGACGAACAGCTTCCCGAAGCCGGAGAACAGGAAGACGGCGGTCAGCAGTCCGGTGATGATCCACAGTGCGATGTTCATGAGTCCTGTCCTTGGCGCAATGTCTGGGGGTGGCGGCCGCCGGCGGACCCGGGGTCCCGGGTCCGCCTGAGAGCCTGAGGGGGAATGTCCGCGTCAGCCGAACTGACCGGGCTGGTACTCGCCGCCGGGCGTCCGGGTGATCACGTTCAGCCGGTTGAAGGCGTTGATCACGCAGATCAGGGCCACCAGGGCCATGAGCTGGTCCTCGTCGAAGTGCTTCGCCGCGTTCGCCCACGCCTCATCGGTGACGCCGCCGGAGTCGGCGAGGCGGGTGCCCTGCTCGGTGAGTTCCAGTGCCGCCCGCTCAGCCTCGGTGTAGACGGTTGTCTCCCGCCATGCCCCGACCAGGTTGATCCGCACCAGGCTCTCGCCGGCGGCCGCGGCGTCCTTGGTGTGCATGTCGAGGCAGCCGCCGCAGCCGTTGATCTGGCTGGCGCGGATCTTCACCAGCTCCTGCACCGCCTTCGGCAGCGCCGAGTCGGTGATGGCCTTGTTCGACGCGATGATGTGCTTGGCCCACTTCGACCCGACCTCGTTGCGCATGGGGTTGATCCGGGATTCCATCTCGATCTCCTTCGTCTTCGGATGCTTGCACCACTACGACGAAGCGCCCCGCCAAGACGTAACAACCCCATGCGCCCGACGTCTTAACGTGCGCTACTCGGGTCGCTCGGGCAGCCCCATGGTGTCGAGGCGCTTGCGGTCGCTGACGGTCAGGAGTTCGACGATCCGGCCGTCGACCACGGTGCACGCCACCACGCCGAGCACCTTGCCCTTCGCACCCCAGGCCACGAACCCGGGCTCGCCGTTGACCAGGACCGGGAGCACCGAGGTCATCGACCGGATGCCGCGCAGGACCGGACCGGCCACCTCTGCCGCCCCGACCGTGGTCATCACGCCCTGCGGGTGGTACGTGCGCCAGGTCACCTTCGGATCGAGCAGCTGTACGAGCCCTTCGAAGTCCCCGTTCCGCGCCGCGGCGAGAAATGCGTCGACCACGGCGCGCTGCCGCCGCGGCTCCTCCTCCGGCAGCGGTGTGCCCTGCACCTTCCGGCGGGCCCGGCTGGCGAGCATCTTGGTCGCGTCGGTGGACCGCCCGATGATCTCGCCGATCTCGGCGAAGGGCACCGCGAACATGTCATGCAGGACGAACGCCAGCCGCTCGGTGGGCGTGAGGGTGTCGAGCACCACCAGCAGTGCCAGCCCGACCGATTCCGCGAGCATCGCGTCGTCCTCGGGTGCCGCCCCGCCGTCCACGGTCACCACCAGCTCGGGCAGCCGCTCCTCGTACGACAGCTCGGCCCGGGTCTTGCGCGAGCGCAGCACGTCGATGCAGACCCGGCCGACCACGGTGGTCAGCCAGCCGGCCAGGTTGTCGATCGCGGCCGCGTCCTGTCGCGCCAACCGGATCCACGCCTCCTGCACCGCGTCCTCGGCGTCCCCCCGCGACCCGAGCATCCGGTAGGCGACCGCCACCAGGCGCTCACGCTGCTCTTCGAAGGCTCCCGCCAGTACTTCGTGCGGACCTGATCCGGTCATGTCGTTACCTTCCTCGCGCGAATTCCGTCATGATCATGACGGGCCCGAAGGCGCCGAGGTAACCGTTCGGCGTACAGCCTGACGGAAGCACAGCGGCAGCGACCGGTGATCAAACACAGAGGAGGCATGCGCATGGATCTCACAGGGAACACGGTGGTAGTCACCGGGGCCGGGCGTGGGTTCGGGCGGGCGTTGGCCTTGAGCGCAGGCCGGTTGGGTGCGCGCGTGTTCGTTTCCGCGCGCTCTCTGGCTGCGGCACAGAGGGTTGTCGAGGAGGTGGCGGCCGACAGCGGCGCGAGAGCTGACGCGTTCGACTGTGATCTGGCCGACCCGGTCTCCGTACGGGCGTTCGCGGATGGGGTTACCGCCCGCACCGACCGGGTGGACGTGCTGATTAACAACGGTGCCCGCTACCTGGAAGGCCCCGGTCTGTGGGATGCCGACGACGACGCGATCACCGACACCATCGCATCCGGAGCCACCGGCACCCTGCTCATGGTCAAGCACTTCCTCCCGCTGCTGCGCGCTTCTATCGGTGCCGATGTGGTCAACCTGGTCTCCTCGGCTGCGGAAGCCCGGGACCACCGCTCTCAGGCACACCCCGCGTTCTACGCGGCCAAAGCCGCCCAGGCCGGCTTCGCCGACGTCCTCTCCCACCGGCTCCGCCCCGAGGGCATCCGTGTCATCTCGCTCTACCCGCCGGACTTCACGGACGGCGACCCACTCGACTCCACCTGGGAGCACGCCTCCCGGACCGCAGGCGACCCGCTGACCGCCCAATCCGTGCTCGACTGCGTCCTTTTCGCGATCGGCCAATCGCGAGACTGCTTCATCCGCTCCTTCCACTTCGAGCAGTTGTAAGCACCCGCGCGGAGTCAGCACCACCAGTGCAGATGCTCATCGCGCGCGGTGAGCATCGTCGAGGGCGGGAGCAGATCGACACGAGGGGGCGTATGCCATGAGCGCAGAAGCCGATTTGCCGAGATCGTGACCGCGGAGCGGAGCTCCGAGACGGTCCCTACCTGGGGAACCAACCCGGGGATCCCCGCCGTTGCCCCGGGCATGAACTCCATACGGGAAACCCCCGACGTCCTGCGTTACACCGCCTTCTCCGACGATCCCGAGGGAGGCAATCCCGCCGGAATCGTTCTCGACGCCACGGGCCTCAGCGACGAGGAGATGCTGGCGATCGCCGCCGAAGTCGGATACAGCGAGAGCGCGTTCCTGACAGCGCCGTCCGAAGGAGCGGGCTCCGGCGCGTCGGACGCCGGGCGCGCGTACACCATCCGCTACTTCAGCCCCAAGGCGGAAGTGCCCTTCTGCGGTCACGCCACCGTCGCGACGGCCGTGGCCCTCGGCGAGCGCATCGGCCCCGGCGACCTGGTATTCACCACGAAGGCCGGGACCGTGCCGGTCACCGTGACGCGCGAGGGCGGGGCGCTGCGGGCCACACTCACGAGCGTCGAGCCGCACATCGAGGACGTCGCGGCCGATGACCTGGCAGAGGCACTCGCCGCGCTCGACTGGCCGGCCGGCGACCTCGATCCCGCCCTGCCTCCCCGCATCGCCTTCGCGGGCGCCCGCCATCTGATCCTGGCCGCCGCGAGCCGAGAGCGCCTGGCCCACCTGGCGTACGACTTCCCCCGCCTGGAGGCCCTCATGCACCGGCTCGACCTGGTGACGCTGGAGTTGGTCTGGCGCGCCTCTGCGGAGGTCTTCCACGTCCGCGCCCCGTTCCCGGTGGGCGGTGTGGTCGAGGACCCGGCGACCGGGGCGGCGGCCGCCGCCTTCGGCGCGTACGCCCGTGAGCTCGGACTCGTGCCCGAGGCGACGGTCCTCACTCTCCACCAAGGGGAGGACATGGGACGCCCCGGCGTCCTAACGGTGGAACTGCGGGCGGGCGACCGGCGGATCAGGGTTGGCGGCGCAGGGACCCGCATCCCGGCCTGATCCAAACGACAGGCCCCTAGTACTGCAACCGCATCTGGCGTGACCGGTGCATAGTGCAGTCGTTGGTATGACTGTGTGCTGACGCGTTGACGATGGAGCAGGTCGAGTCGTGGTCCGAGGGGATAGCCGGGTTCCATGCCCGCTTCGCCCACCGTTTCGGCAGGTCGGAGCCTCGGGAGCGGGCTTTGGACTATCTGACCGGCCTGCTCGCCCCGTTGGAGAAGAAGAACGCCTGGACCATGGCCGAGCAGGTCGGCCAGCTGCGGCCGGACGGCGTCCAGCGTCTGCTGAACCACTCCGAGTGGGACGAGAACGCCGTCCGTGACGATCTGCGCGACTATGTCGTGGAGACCATCGGTGACAAGAACGCCGTCCTGATCGGGGATGACACCGGCTTCCTGAAGAAGGGCACCAAGTCCGCCGGCGTCCAGCGGCAGTACAGCGGAACCGCCGGACGTACCGAGAACTGCCAGATCGGCACGTTCCTGGCCTACGCCTCGCCCAAGGGCCGGGCCTTGATCGACCGTGAGCTCTACATCCCGGCCTCCTGGACCGGGGACCGCGAACGCTGTCGCGCCGCCGGGATCGGCGACGAGATCGCCTTCGCGACCAAGAACGACCACTTCCGCTGTATGCTGCAACGCGCCATCGATGCCGGCTTCCCGTTCGCCTGGGTCGCCGCGGACGAGGCGTACGGGCAGGTCAAGCACACACGGTTCTGGCTGGAGGAACGCGGCGTCGCCTATGTGTTGGCCACCAAGGTCAACGACACCGTGATCACCGCCCGGGGCGGGGAGTCCCGTGTCGACGCCCTCGTCGCCGCCCAGCCTCGCCAGCGCTGGAAGCGCCTGTCGGGCGGCGCCGGCGCCCACGGCGAGAGGATCTACGACTGGGCCCGCGTCCCGATCCGCTACGCCTGGGAGAACGGGTTCGGGCACTGGGTCCTGGCCCGGCGCTCCGTCGATGACCCGAGCGAGATCGCCTACTACGTCTGTTTCGGCCCGGTTCCCTCGCGGTTGAAAGACCTGGTCAGGGTGGCTGCCGAGCGGTGGGCGGTCGAGGAATGCTTCCAGAGCGCCAAGGGCGAGTGCGGCCTGGACCACTATCAAGTCCGCCTCTACCGGGCCTGGTATCGCCACATCACCCTGGCCATGGCCGCCCACGCGTATCTGACTGCCATCCGCGCCGCAGAAGCCATAAAAGGGGCACCTCTGACGACGAGCAAGACCTCATACCCCTCAGCGCCCCGGAGATCCGCCGGTTGATGGGCCACGCCGTCGTCGCGCGCCACTGCCACAGCAACGAGTACCGTCTGCACTGGTCACGCTATCGACGACGCAGCCAGGCCCGAGCCCGCAGATCCCACTACAAACGCCGAGGCCACTGTGATTCATGTGGCGGGGTTCGCCTACTGAAGCGCTCGATGGCTGCCCCGCCACCGGACACTCACACCTGTACGAGCGAGACGGCCGTCCGGCGACGGTAGTAGTGCACCGTGACCGCGCCCAGCAGCGGACCCCACAGGAGCAGCGGGGCGTAGGCGATGTTGAGTAGCCAGGTGCCCCAGGGGGAGGCATCCATGTCCGCGTTCACCGACGTGTAGACGAACATTGCCCCGAAGGCCGTCGTGGCCAGCGTGCCGAGCCCCGCCAGGATGGTGGTCGGCAGGACGGGTACTCGATGCCCGTGCAGATACGGGATCCAGCGCGGCCAGGTCTCGCCCCAGTTCTGTACGAGCCCGAGGGTGAGGAACGCTAAGAGCTCGGCGACCAGGCTGAGGGCGACGAGAGAGAACGATCCCCAGCCAGGGGCGTGCATCTGGTCGTACTCGGACTGGGCAAGTCCGACCGGAAGGCCCACGGCGATGGCCAGGCGCCACAGCCCCGAGGGCACATTGGTCAACGCGGCGCCCACGGCCGCACGTTTCGCCCAGCGCGGCACGTTCGGCAGCGTATTCACTTTCATCATGTGATCCACACTGACGCGTGAGGGCACCCCACACGTCGGCCTGCGGTCGCATCCTCCTCAGCCCAGCGGCGTACTTGCGCGTACAACCGGCGAGGCAAGAGGAGAGCGCGGCAACAACGCTGGCACCCCACGGCCGCTACGCCTTCCAACTCCGACGCTCAGGTCCGCCAAGTCAAGAACTCATCCGCCATATGAAGCAGTCACAGCCACACCCTCCAGACGCGGTTGCAGTACTAGGGCGTGTTTGAGATGTTGATCAAGGTCGTGAAACGATCTTCAGATGTCTCGTGGTGATCTGACGGATGCACAGTGGGACGGCTGGAAGCAGTCTTGCCGCCGATACCGAAGATGGGCCGGCCTCCGAGGGATCGGCGGCAGGTGTTCGACGGGATCTGGTGGCGGGCCCGGACCGGCTCGCCTTGGCGGGACGTGCCCGAGCGATACGGCCCCTGGGAGACTGCGTATGCGGTGTTCCGCCGCTGGCAGATCGACGGGACCTGGGCCCGCGTCCTGAAGAAGTTGCAGGTCAAGGCGGATACCGAGGGGGTCATAGAGTGGGAAGTCTCGGTCGACTCCACTGTCTGCCGGGCTCACCAGCATGCCGCCGGGGCCCGCAAAAAGGGGCTGACGGTCCGGGCTGGACGCGTCCGAACGGCCTCGCGGCCGAGCCGGACGACCACGGTTTGGGGCGCTCGCGCGGCGGGCTGACCACCAAGATTCACCTCGCCGTCGACGCCTCCTTCCACGTCCTCGCAGCCGTCATCACCGCCGGCCAGCGGGGCGACGCACCCATCTTCGAGCAGGTGATGGACCGAATCCGTGTCCCCCGGATCGGTGGTGGACGCCCCCGCACCCGGCCGGAGCATGTACTTGCCGACCGGGCGTACTCCTCCCGCCAGATCCGCTCCTACCTGCGCAAACGCGGGATCGCGCACACCATCCCGGAGAAGCGGGACCAGGCCGGACACCGGGTCCGGCGTGGTTCCGTCGGCGGCCGTCCACCCGGATTCGACCGCGAAATGTACAAGCGCAGACACAAAGTCGAGTGCCGGATCGGCCTTCTGAAACAGGCACGAGGCGTCGCGACCAGGTACGACAAGCTCGCTGTCCGCTACGAGTCGACCGTCCAACTCACGCTCATACGGCAGGCGCTGTGACCGCCCGTCATGCACGATCACGATCACGCCACGGGCCGTCTGGCACCAGGGCGCCGAGCACGGCCAGCAACTGTGGCGGCTCAACCGGGTCTGGCAGCGAGCTCAGATCCGACCATGCGATCCAGACGTGCGTGTCCAGGTTGACCTGCTCATCGGGGAGCAGGCCGGTCCGCACAAGCGATGGTTGCTCGTCGGCGAACTGCGCAACGAAGAAGTGCTCCGTCCCGATGTACCGCTTGCCGTTCCATTGAACATCACGGTCGACTGGCACAGACCGATCAAGCACCGCAGCCGGGTCGAGTCCGGTTTCCTCGGCCAGTTCTCGTCGTGCCGCCATCAGCGGCGTCTCGCCCGGCTCGAAACCGCCACCGGGCGGCTCCCAGAGCCATGCCCCGTCGAACGGATCACGCCAGTGCAGAAGAAGCAGGCGATGGGCAGCGTCCAGACAGATGACCCGGGCGGCGGGCCGGTGCGTTGTTTCCACCATCCTGACGCTATGCGGTGCTCGAAATGTCGATCAAGACCTGGACTGCGTTGATCAACATCTCAAACACGCTCTAGCTAGGTGCACAAGGAGTGCGGGGCGGCGGTGTTGGAGCGGCTTGAGAAGGCCGGTGGCTGTTCGTTAGGGGATCCCTCAGCGAACAGCCGCGTTCTTGGAACTGCGCGATCAGCGACCTGCGATGACGGCGTCTCATTTGGGGTGTCCGGTGATCTGTACGGTGAGCGGGGGCTATCCGTACACTCCCCGGGCATGAGCGAACTCTCGGCGGGCTACGCCCGCTGCTCGACCGACCTGCAGGACCTCACCGCCCAAAAGGAGATCCTGATCAGTCTCGGCGTCCCCGAGGACCGGATCTACCTCGACAAGGGACTCACCGGCACCAACCGCGAGCGGCCCGGCCTCGGCCAGGCTCTCGCCGCCGTCCGCGCCGGCGACACCCTGGTGGTACCCAAACTCGACCGGCTCGCCCGCTCGGTCCCCGACGCCCGGGACATCGGCGACTCCCTCGTGGCGCGAGGCGTCAAACTGTCGCTCGGTGGCACGCTCTACGACCCGGCCGACCCGATGGGCAAGATGTTCTTCAACATCCTGGCCACCTTCGCCGAGTTCGAGGTGGACCTCCTACGTATGCGCACCCGCGAGGGGATGGCCGTGGCCAGGGCGAAGGGGAAGCTGAAGGGCAAGCAGCCGAAGCTGACAGTTCGCCAGCAGGCCCACCTGGTCAAGGAGCACGCCACCGGCGAGCACACCATCGCCGACCTCGCCGAGCTCTTCTCAGTCTCCCGGGCAACGGTCTACCGGGTCCTGGAGCGCTCCGCACGATCCACGCCTGCCTCACCTGAGGGCTGACTGATCAGTCGCCTCAAGGGCACGTTTCCGACGTACTCCGGCTGGCCTCCCTCGACATGTCGGGCAAGGTCGCCGACTTCCTCCGCGCCGCCGAGCTGGAACCCACCGAACGCACCGCGCTCGACCGCGGCGTGACCGTAAGGAGCGGGCAGGGCTACACCCTTCGCGTCACGGCCGTGCCAGCGATCCACCACCGACTCCTTGCCCGCTGCCAGCCGCTCGACGGAGGTCAAGGCGTCCCCGCGGTCCGGCCCAGCGCAAGGCCCGCCGCGAGTACGAGAACCGCGTCAGCACCCTGGCGGGCGACACCCCGTAGCGGGCCATCCAGACTCCAAGATCATCCCGTGGCGGGTTTCTGGCGTATCTGGGTCATGCCCCATACCGGGCCGTCGCCAGGAACACCCCGCCAGACCCCCTGCCCCCGCCGCGTCGCGGTTGCCGTTGCGGTGTCCTCCGTGCGTACGCTCCAAGCCGGTTGACGATCGGACGGAGAGCCATCATGGGGGACGCCGTGGAATGCGACGAGGGCCTCGTACGGGCGCTGCTCCGGGACCAGCACCCCGACCTGGCCGAGCTGCCGCTCCAGCGGGTACCGGGCGGCTGGGACAACCAGATGTGGCGGCTCGGCGAGGAGTTGGCCGTACGGATGCCCCGTACCGAGCGGGCTCCGGGCCTGCTGCGCAAGGAGCACCGCTGGCTGCCGGACCTGGCGCCGCTGCTTCCGCTGCCCGTGCCCGCCCCCGTACGCACCGGGGAGCCGTCCGCGCGCTTCCCCCGCACCTGGACCGTCGCCCGCTGGGTCCCGGGCGAGCCCGGCGACCTCGCGCCGGCCACGCGCGGCGAGCACGCGGCCGACGCCCTCGCGGGCTTCCTGCGGGCCCTGCACCGCGAGGCGCCCGGGGAGGCGCCCGCGAACCCGGACCGGGGTGTGCCGCTCGCGGAGTTCGTGGCGGGGTTCGAGGCGGGTTTCCCGCTGCTCGCGGAGCACGCCGACCCGGAGGCCGTACGGGCGGTGTGGGGGGACGCGCTCGCGGCCCCCGGACCGCAGGGCCCGCCGGTGTGGCTGCACGGGGACCTGCACCCCGCGAACGTCGTCGTCGCCGACGGCACCCTCACGGGCGTCCTCGACTTCGGCGAACTCTGCGCGGGCGACTCGGCGACGGACCTCTCGGCCGCGTGGCTGCTGCTGCCGGAGGGCGCGGCGGGACGGTTTTTCGAGAGGTACGCGCGCGGGGACGACGCCACGGTCCGCCGGGCCCGCGGCTGGGCCCTGCTCCGCGCGGCCGGTCTCATCGACATCGGCCGCGCGGGCGAGCGCGGTCTCCCGGGCGGGAAGCCGACCTGGGGCCCGGCCGGCCGCGCCGCCCTCGCGCGCGTACTCAGGGACGCGGCTACCCCTTGCTGACCGACGCCAGGATCTCCGGCAGCCGCTTCGCCGTGCGCGGTGCCGCCAGCTTGAGGCCCGCGAACACGAGCAGCGCACCGTAGAGCAGGCCCGCGGGGAGCAGGAGCCACAGCAGGGACCGCTGGTCGGAGACGTGGAGGTAGATCGTCGCGCCGATGAGCGGGGAGCACAGCACACCGGCCGTGAGCATGCCGCCCATGATCGAGATCCAGGCGAGTCCGCCCTGCCCCGGCGCGACGTTCTTGTAGCCGCTGTCCTGGGGGATCGAGTACGGGAAGCTCGCCGAGGTCACCGCGCCCGTCCCGATCATCGCCCCGAGCAGGCCGAGCGCGAGGCCGAGGGCCTCGGGGAGCTTCGCCCAGTCGCCGAGGACACCGGCCGTCAGCGCCGTCACGAAGACCGTGAACGGCAGCGTGATCATGAGCAGGGCCATGGCCCGCGCCCGGAGTTCGGCGTACGCGTCGGCCGCCGTCGAGATGGTCTGCGCCACCATCCAGAACGCCGAGTTGTCCTGCCCGAACTGGTTGTACATCAGCATGCCGAGCATGCCGGAGGCGAAGCACGCGAAGTAGACCGAGCCGGCGCCCTGGAAGGCGTTGAAGAGGGGGACGATCAGGCCGATGGCGAGCGAGGTCACCCACGCGGCCTTCGTCTTCGGGTCGCGCCAGATGTACCGCAGGCTGCGCTCCATGACCGTGCCGGTCCGTCCGGCCGGCAGGATCCGCGCGAGCAGCCCCGAACCGGCGGACTTGTCCTGGGTGCCCGCGTCCGGGGCCGCGCCGATCGTGGAGCCGTCCGGCTCGACCATCAGCCGCACCAGGCTCCGCCGCCACCAGTACAGGAGGCCCACGAGCGCGGCCGCCGTGAGCAGCAGCCGGGCCGCGGCCACCGCGTAGTCGCCCTGGCTCGCGGCGTCGACCGCGCCGATCGCGGCGGCCGGCGGGAGCCAGCCGACGACGGCGGTGGCCGGTTCGAGGGACTCCAGGCCGCCCGCCTGCCCCAGCCGCTGGGCGGCGAAGTTCACGAACTGCATGCCGACCGCGATGACCAGGCCGCTCAGCAGCGCCAGGTCACGGCCCTTGCGGGAGGTGAGGAGCCGGACGTTGGCGGCGGCCACGGCCCGGGACAGCGCCACGCACGTCACCGCCGCGAGCGGTACGGCGAGGACGGCGAGGACGGTGCCGGCGGCGCCGTGGGCCACGGAGAGGACCGCGCCCAGGGCGAGGACGAGGGTGAGGGCGGGGCCGACGCCCACGAGGGAGGCCACGAGCAGCGCCCGGACCAGCGGCCGGGGCCGCAGCGGCAGCATCACGAGCCGCGAGGGGTCGAGGGTCTCGTCGCCGCTCGGGATGAACAGCGGCATGACCGTCCACGCCAGCGCGAGCGCGCCGATGAGGAGGATCGCGACGGTGTCGGCGTCCCGGTGGCCCCGCAGGAGGACGAGGGCGAGGACGAAGCCCGCGGCGAAGAGCGCGCCGAAGACGATCGACAGGATGTACGCGACGGTGCGTCCGCCGGACTGCTTCAGCCCGTTCTTCAGCAGCGACAGCTTGAGCCGTACGAAGACGGACGTGAGGGACGGCACGGGGGCGGTGGCTGTCGGTACGGGAGAGGTGGCGGCGCTCATCGCTGCGTACCGCCCGTGCCCGCCCCGCCGCCCAGCCAGTCCAGCGAGTCCCCGGCCGCCGCGCGGCCGTTCGCGCCGACGAGCTCCAGGAACGCCTCCTGCAGCGAGGGCGCCGAGCCCCGCACCTCGGCCAGCGGGCCCTGCGCCCGGATCCGCCCGCCCGCCATGACGGCGACCCAGTCGCAGAGCGACTCGACGAGCTCCATGACGTGGCTGGAGAAGACGACGGTCGCGCCGGAGGAGGTGTACCGCTCCAGGACGCCGCGGATGGTCTGCGCGGAGACCGGGTCGACGCCCTCGAAGGGCTCGTCGAGGAAGAGGACCTCGGGGTTGTGGAGGAGCGCGGCGGCGAGGCCGATCTTCTTCCGCATGCCGGTCGAGTAGTCGACGACCAGCTTGTTCTGCGAGCCGGTCAGGTCGAGGACGTCGAGGAGCTGCGCGGCCCGCTTGTCGACCTCGGCGCCGGGCAGGCCGCGGAGCCGGCCGGTGTAGGCGAGGAGTTCACGGCCGGAGAGGCGCTCGAAGAGCCGCAGGCCCTCCGGCAGGATGCCGATGCGGGCCTTGACCTGCGCGACCGACTCCGGGTCGGCCCACACGTCGTGCCCGGCGACGAGGATCCGCCCGTGGTCGGGCCGCAGCAGGCCGGTGATCATGGAGAGGGTCGTCGTCTTGCCGGCGCCGTTGGGCCCCACGAGCCCGATGAACCGGCCGGCGGGCAGCACGAGATCGATCCCGTTCACCGCGATCTGCTGCCCGAAGCGCTTCCACAGCCCCTCGACACGCACGGCGGGCACCGCACCGTCCCCCGGTGCGGCGCCCGCCTTGTCGAACGCTCCGTCAAATGCCTGGTCAGGCATGGTCCGTCAACCCTTCGATGGTCCCCGTACTACTTACGGGGACCACCCTAAGGCCGGGCCCTGCCGGCCCTCCGGGTCACTGCCCGCGGCCCCTCGCCTCCGCCGCCTCCCGGCCGCACGCGTACGCGAGGGCGCTGATCAGCTCCTCCGCGTCCGGCAGCCAGCGGTTCGCCGGGGTGGGGCGCCGCGCCCACTGCACCGCGCCGAAGCCGCCGACCCGGGTCGGCGGGGCCGCCACGTAGTGGCCCTCGCCGCGCGTGACGAGGTCGATGGAGGCCGGGGCCCAGCCGAGCTTGCGGACGAGGTCCGGCACCTTGGCCGCGGCGCCGGGCAGCACGAAGAAGTACATCCGGCGGTCCGGGGTGCAGGTCACGGGGCCGAGCGTCAGCTCCATGCGCTCCATGCGGGCGAGCGCCAGGAAGCCGGCCGTCTCCGGCACCTCGATCGCGTCGAAGGTGCGGCCGGTCGGCAGCAGGATCGAGGCCTTCGGGGTCTTCGACCACATCCGCCGCGCCCCGACGCCGCTGCCGGTCGCCTGGGTCGACCAGTCGGGCCTGACGGCGTGGGCGCCGGGCACGGCGCACGCGTCCGCGCCGCAGGAGCAGCGCTCCTTGCCCTCGACGACTTCCAGCCAGGTCCCGGGAAACACGTCCCAGTGCCGCTCTTCCGCGTACCGCACGGCGCTGTCCAGCAGCTGCTCGCCCCGCTGCTTGGGGATCTGTGCGGCTTCCGTGACTCCCATGGTCTCTTCCACGGTGAGCACAACTCCCCCCGTCACCTGGGGTTACGGGCGTGACGGAGGCCGTGTTGACGCATCGATCCTGCACGCGGGGCGCATGGGTGCACTGGCGGGGGCGCGCGGAGGGCCGGGGAGCGGGGGTGGGTACGGAAGGGTGGGGGCGCCGGTGGCGGGGTGGCTTTTCTCCGCACGGCCGACGTGTCCGGTTTCGCGTGTTCACATCTGCATTGACCGGATATCCGCCGGGCAGTGATCCCTTCTCCGGTGATCACCGCACGGCCTCAGGGGGTACTCATGGCAGCCAGGCCACTCGTTCCGCGTCAGCTCAACGAACGGCTCCAGGCGCTCATCCAGGAGGCGGGCTGCTCCAACGCCGGCCTCGCCCGCAGGGTCAACATGGTCGGCGCGGAGCGCGGCCTCGACCTGCGGTACGACAAGACGTCGGTGGCGCGCTGGCTGCGCGGGCAGCAGCCGCGCGGCCGGGCGCCCGGGATCATCGCGGAGGCGCTGGGCCGCAAGCTGGGCCGCACGGTCACGATCGACGAGGTCGGCATGGCCAACGGCCGGAACCTCGCCGCCGGGGTGGGGCTCCAGTTCGCGCCGACCGTGCCCGGGGCGATCGAGCAGGTCTGCGAGCTGTGGCGCAGCGACGTGGGGCGCCGCGACTTCCTGAACGGCTCGACCGTGGCGGCCTCCGCGCTGGTCGAGCCCAGCAGGGACTGGCTGATCACGGGGCCCGACGCGCATGTGGCGCGGATGGCGGGGGCCCGGGTCGGGGTCGCGGACGTGGCGGCCGTACGGGAGATGACGGCCGCGCTCGTCGACCTCGACCGGCGCTTCGGCAGCGGGCACGTGCGGCCGGTGGTCGTGCACTACCTCAACAGCGTGGTGTCGGGGATGCTGTCGGGCTCGTACCGGGAGGCGGTCGGGCGGCAGCTGTTCGCGGCCGTCGCCCGGCTGACCGAGCTCGCCGGGTACATGGCGGTGGACACCGGTGAACCGGGGCTCGCGCAGCGGTACTACATCCAGGCGCTGCGGCTCGCGCAGGCGGCGGGCGACCGCGGGTATGGCGGCTATGTGCTGGCCGCCTCGATGAGCCACCTCGCGGCGCAGCTCGGCAACCCGCGAGAGATCGCCCAGTTGGCGCGGGCCGCGCAGGAGGGCGCGCGCGGCAAGGTGCCGCCGCGCGCGGAGGCGATGTTCCTCGCGGCGGAGGCCCGCGGACACGCGCTGATGGGCGACGTCCGCGCCTTCGAGACGGCGGCGGGCCGTGCCGCGCGGGCCCTTGACCGGGCCGATCCGGAGGCGGGCGACGACCCGGCGTGGATCGCCCACTTCGACGCGGCCTACCTCGCCGACGAACTGGCGCACTGCCACCGGGACCTGGGGCAGGCGGAGGCGGCGGCGCGGGCCGCGGAGGAGTCGATCGCCGGGCATCCGGAGTCGCGGGCACGGCGGCGGGCGATCGGGCTCGCGCTGCTCGCCTCGGCGCAGGTCCAGCAGCGGGAGGTGGAGCAGGCCTGCCGGACGGGCACGCGGGCCCTCGAACTGCTCGGCACGCTGCGGTCGTCGCGGGGCGCGGAGTACCTGGACGACCTGAGGGAGCGCCTGGAGCCGTACGCGGGGGAGCCGGTGGTGCGGGAGTTCGGGGCGCGGATGGAGCTGTACGCGGCGTAGGGACCGTGGAGCCGTACGCCGCCTGGACGCCCGGGGACGTTTCGTAAACAGCTTGTGTAACCGGTCTCACACGTGTGTGCGGAGCCCAGTCGGCACCCGGTAGCGTGAGCCGACGATTCCGTAGGTTGGTCCATCAGTGGGAGTCCCGGTGACGCAGAACGGACAGGGTCCGGAGCATGGCGGCGGTCAGCCGTGGGGCGGCGCCTGGGGTCCCGCAGGTGGCCCGCAGGGCGGGCAGCAGGGCGGGCAGCCGCTGCCGCCCGCGCAGCCGCTGCCCCCGGAGGCGCCGCAGGGCGCCGCCGACATGCAGTCCACCCAGTACCTGCCGCCGATACCCCCGCAGCAGGCCCCGCCGCAGCCCGGCTACGGCTACCCGGGCCCGGGCGCCCCGGCCGCCGCCGACATGCAGGCGACCCAGCACATCGCGCCGGTCCCCGGCGGGATGCCCCCGGTACAGCCGCCGCAGCCGGGCGGGATGCCGCCGGCGCAGGCCGCGCCCCAGCCGGGCGGAATGCCCCCGGCGCCGCAGCCGGGGTACGGCTACCCCGGTCCCGGCGCTCCGGCCGCCCCGCAGCCCGGCTACGGCTACCCGGGCCCCGCCGCCCCTGCCGCCGCCGACATGCAGGCCACCCAGCACATGGCGCCGGTGCCGCCGCAGCAGGGCGGGGGCTCCGACACCCAGTTCCTCGGCACGGGCCCGCTCGCCCACCAGGGCCCCGCCGCCCCGGCCGGCGCCTCGGACGCCACCCAGTACATCGCCCCCGTACCGGCACAGACGCCCGGTGAGCGCCAGCCGCCCGCCGAGTTCGACAGCCTCTTCCGTACGGAGGCCCCGCGGCCGCCCCAGCAGCCGCACGCCCCGCAGGGCTACCAGCAGCCGGGCCCCGCCCCGTACCAGCAGCAGCACCAGCCCCCGCAGCCTCCTCAGCAGTTCGGTTTCCAGGACGCCTACTACGACGACGACGAGCCCGCGCCGCGCCGCAAGTCGCCGCTCGCGCTGATCGCCGCCGTCGTCGTCGGCTGCGCGGTCGTCGGCCTCGGCGCCGGTGCGCTGCTCAGCGGCGGCGACGACGAGAAGGACCCCAAGACGGGCGGCCAGAACGTGGCGGCCAGCTCCGCCGCGCCGTCCGCCTCCGCGCAGCAGCCCTCGGAGGAGCCGGCCGACCCGGCGAAGCCGCAGGCGCAGGAGCTCAGCAAGCTCCTCGCGACCAGCAGCAGCAGCCGTCAGACGGTGATCGACTCGGTCGCGGCCATCAACCAGTGCAAGAACCTCGACAAGGCCGCGAACGATCTGCGGGGCGCCGCCGAGCAGCGCCGCGGGCTGATCACCAAGCTCCAGGCGCTGTCGGTCGACAAGATCCCGGACAACGCCGCGCTGACGGCCTCGCTCACCCAGGCCTGGCAGGCCTCGGCCGCCGCCGACGACCACTACGCGGCCTGGGCCGACCAGATGAAGAACAAGAAGGCCTGCAAGGGCGGCCACGCCCGCTCGACCAGCCAGAAGGCCGCGGGCGACGCGAAGAGCGGCGAGGCCAGCGCCGCGAAGAAGACGGCGGCCGGGCTGTGGAACCCGACCGCCGTGAAGTACGACCTCGACAAGCGGAGCTGGACGCAGCTCTGAGCGGCCCGGCCCCGAGCGGGCTCAGGGGGCGCTGAGGACGGTCTCGGCGACGTCGACGAAACCGGGCTTCTGCGCCACCAGCTGCCCCTGGCGCACCACCTGGAACGTCACCTCGTGGTTGACGATCCGGGTGAAGCCGGGGGCGCCGAGCAGGTCCTCGTACTTCCAGCGCAGGCTGGGGGTGAGGCCGCCGGTGTCGACGCGCTCGCCCCGGTCGAGGGCGTGGGTGATCTGCCGGGCCGTGATCGTGTCCTCGTCGAGGGACTCGATGACCTCCTTCAGGACCGTGTACGCGATCCAGGTGGTCTGCACGCCGGTGTCGGCGGGGTCGACCCGGTTGTCGGCGAAGGCGTGCTCCTGGATGACCTTGCGCATCGGGGCCCAGCTCTTGTCGCCCGCCGCCGGGTACCAGCCGGTGACGAACGCGCCCTCGAAGGGGCTGTGGGCGCCGCCGGTGCGGTCGATGACGGGCTGGTCGACGCTGCCGAGGACCGAGGAGATCCGGACGGTGTCGTGCTGCTTCTTCTCCTCCTCCTGCGCGGGGAGCCGGCGGAAGGAGTCGAAGAAGGTCTGGGTCCGCTCGCCGAGGACGGCGGTCACGCAGCCCTTCTCGTCACCGGCCCGGGTGCGGGCGCGGCCCGCCTGCTCGGTGTACTCGGCGGCGTCCTCCATGGCCGGGATGTCGACGGCGCTGCGGTGACTGGCCTTGCGCAGGCCGGAGTTGAGGAGTTCGGGGAGCTTGTCCCCGGCGGTGGTGTCGGGGCGGACCAGGGAGACCTTCTCGCAGGAGTCGGCGAGCTGCATGCCGTGCCCGGCGACGAGCGAGGCCACCCCGCCGTTGACGGGGTACGAGAGCGGGCTGGTGAACTCGTCCTCCGAGATGCCGTAGCCGCCGATGTACGGGATGTCCGCGGCTTCCAGGGGGGCCATGAAGGCGCGGCCGTTCTGGCTGTACGAGCCGACGACGGCGACCGCCTTCTCGCGGACCGCCCGGCGGGCGCAGGCGGCGGCGCCGGCGCTGGTGTTCTGCTCGTTGCAGGTGAGGACGCGCAGCTCGTGCCCGTTGATCCCGCCCTGGGAGTTGACCCAGCGGGCGAAGGTCTGCGCCATGGCGGGCATTCCGGGCATATTGGTCGCTCGGGTCTGGTCGGGGGCCCAGGTCATCACCGTGACGGGCTCCCTGGAGCCCCCCGTGGCCCCAGGGAGTACGCCACACCCGGTGAGCAGCGACGCTCCGGTCGCCGCGGTCGTGACGTGCGCGAGGAGTGAGATCAGTCGCCTACCGGTCATGGGCATGCACATTTCCGCCTCATGGGTAACGCGGGAGTGAGCACGGTTCAACGGGGGGTGACGTGAAGGTGAATTGCGGGGGCGGGCGCTCGGATGAGGAGGGGGCGAGTCCGCTTACCGGACAAGGAAACGTACGATCGAACGATGTCCAGTCCAGTCCCCGGTTCGGTCTCCGGTTCGGTTAACTCTTCCCGTCGCGGCCGTCGCTCCTCCACCATGGGCGGCATGCCGCTCAACGACATGCCGTGGTGGCGCTGGCGCAGCAACGTGCGCTCGGCGCTGCACATGCTCTCCGACCCCGGATTCCACGAGACGACCTGGCTGGCCGGCCAGGACGGATACGGCGACGTCACCGACGCCGTCTACCGCCTCGTCGAGGACACCTGGCTCGACAACTGGTCCGCCGAGAAGTACGTCGGCTCGATCTTCCGGGACTCCGGCGAGGCCGCCCTCGTCGACGTCGCCGTCCTCCGGGTGCTGCGGATCATGCACCAGGTGGGCCCCGACGCCCCCTTCTCGGCCTACATGCAGCACCAGGGCTGGCCGGAGGCCGTACGCGCCGCCCGCGAGGCCCACGTCCACCTGTCCCAGGCCGACGGCGAGGACCCCGACACACCCCCACGCTCCCTCGACGTGCTGCATATCATGACGCGGTCCTGAGGCGTTCCGCCTGGCGGACGGTGGTCCGCCCGGCGGGGCGCTTGTGGCAGGCTGACGGGATGACCGACCAGTACGTCCTCACCCTCTCCTGCCCCGACAAGCAGGGCATCGTGCACGCCGTGTCGAGCTACCTCTTCATCACCGGCTGCAACATCGAGGACAGCCAGCAGTTCGGAGACCGCGACACGGGTCTCTTCTTCATGCGGGTCCACTTCTCGGCCGAGGCCCCCGTGACGGTCGAAAAGCTCCGGGCGAGCTTCGCCGCCGTCGGCGACGCCTACGCCATGGACTGGCAGATCAACCGGGCCGACCAGCCGATGCGGGTCGTGCTCATGGTCTCGAAGTTCGGCCACTGCCTGAACGACCTGCTGTTCCGGTCCCGGATCGGGGCGCTGCCGGTCGAGATCGTCGCCGTCGTCTCCAACCACCGGGACTTCGAGGAACTGGTGGGCTCGTACGGGCTCCCGTTCCGGCACATCCCGGTGACGAAGGAGAACAAGCCCGAGGCGGAGGCGGAGCTCCTGGACCTGGTCCGGTCCGAGAACGTCGAGCTGGTCGTCCTCGCCCGCTACATGCAGGTCCTGTCCGACGACCTGTGCAAGCAGCTCTCCGGGCGGATCATCAACATCCACCACTCCTTCCTCCCCAGCTTCAAGGGCGCCAAGCCGTACCACCAGGCGCACGCGCGCGGCGTGAAGCTCATCGGCGCGACGGCGCACTATGTGACCGCCGACCTCGACGAGGGCCCGATCATCGAGCAGGAGGTCGAGCGGGTGGGGCACGAGGTGACGCCGGACCAGCTGGTGGCGATCGGGCGGGACGTGGAGTGCCAGGCGCTGGCGCGGGCGGTGAAGTGGCACGCGGAGCGCCGAATCCTCCTGAACGGCCGCCGCACGGTCGTCTTCGCGTAGCCCATTTCGGGCTGCGCCCCGCCGCCGTTGTGGGC
>NZ_JBSHDU010000051.1:0-59999 GCF_053616475.1 Streptomyces sp. NPDC055815
GCATCGGTCATGAACGCGGCGGGGATGACGAGGACCGGGTCCGCGCCCTCACCGAAGAAGGAGACCGAGCCGTCCTTGTTCTGCTTCGGCGTCAGGCCACCGGCATCCAGGGTGAAGGTGAAGGACACCGGACCGGACGGCTTCGCGCCCAGGACGATGTTCTCCTTCACGCGCCCCGGACCGACCACGTACAACAGATCCGCACCGGACACCGCGTCCTTGTACGTGACCGTGTCGCCCTTGGCCACCGGCGCGAGCTTGCCCGCGCTCTTCAGCCCGAGCGTCACCGCGTGACCACCGGCCTGGAATCGCAGCAGCCGCTCGGCATCCGAGCCGAACCAACTGGAAGCCGCGTTCGTCGTGTTGGCGAAAGCGAAACCCTGGGCATCGGACGGAACGACCGTCGGGTCGATGTCCTTCCAGGACTTCCCCGCCCGGTACCCGGTCGGCACGGCCGACACCTCGGCCTGCACACGGCCGTCGGACAGCTGCCAGTACCGGGCGTTCGCCGTCCGCTTCCCGATCAGCTCAGCGACACGCTTCGCCTTCGGCGCCGCCTTGCCCTTCGGCAACTTCTCCCGGGACGGCAGCACCGGGGCACCACCGGTAGTCGGCTCCTCCGGCCCGCCCGACTCGCCCTCGTCGTCCGAGAACCAGTCGGCGAAGGCATCGAAGGCACCCTCGCCGCCGTCATGCGAAACCGGTGCCGCATAAGCGACTTGCGGCAGCATGGCTCCGGCGACCGCCGCAACCACGAGGCAGGCTATCGCCCGCCCGTATCTGACTTTCACGCCATTCCCTTCATCGGAGCCCATCGCGCGCTTGGCGAAATGGGCATGCCGACGCGCCGGCGCGGGTGCTCCGCGCCGGTCACGGTGGATCTCGCCTCGACCGGAGCGCCTCAAGGCATGCCAAACCAGGCCATCTTCCGTTCGCGGAATGGCCTGGCCAGAGGCGACTGATCGCGGCGGGGGGATTCTGCAACACGGAGTTGATGGTTCGTCAACTGATCACGCATATGGGGCATTTCCCTGGCCGAGTGAGGGTGATCGGGGGTGCCATGTCCGACTTCTCCACTGCCTGGCATTCGTTGAATCCGATGATGTATAACCCCGGTGAATTTCCATCGACAGAGCACGTCCAACGCGCCATTGCCACCGGGGCCTTCGGTAGGACCACGTGCGGCAGTGAACTCCCCACCCCCGAATCATCCGCAGCCCCTGAAGGAGCCCAGTGACCCCGCACCATTTCCGTTTCCGGCGTACGGCCCGGGTCGTGGCGGCCACTGCCGTCACCCTTGCGACCCTCGGTCTCACCTCCCCGGTGGCGCCGGCGGCGCAGATTCCGGCCGGAGTGCGCAGCATCGCGCTGCAGGGTTCCGACCCCGCCCAGCGCGCGCTGTCCGCTCGGAGCACCGCGCCGTTCAGCATGCTCGGCGTCACCTGGACCGACCCGCGCGCTGAGCTCGGCGGAACGGCGCAGGTCCGTACCCGCGACAGCGTCACCGGTGTCTGGTCCGGCTGGCGTGAGCTCGAACTCGACGTGCGTACGCCCGAGGTGGGGACCGCCACCGAAACCGGCAGGGTGCGTGCCGGAACCCAGCCGCTGTGGACCGGGCCGTCCGACGGTGTCCAGGTCCGGGTGACCGGGCAGCACGGAAAGCTGTCGAAGCTGCCCGCCGGGCTGCGGGTGGAGCTGGTGGACCCGGAGACGGTCGCGGCCTCGGCCACGTCGTACGCCGCCACAACCGCTACGACGACGGCCACGGCCACGGCGAGCACGGCTCCGCAGCCTGCTGTCATCCCGCGTTCCGGCTGGAATGCCGACGAGTCGCTGGTGAAGGACCCGCCGACGTACACCACCGACACCAAGGTGGTGTTCGCCCACCACACCGCCGGCACCAACGACTACACCTGCGACCAGTCCCCGGACATCATCCGCGCGATCTTCCTATACCACGTGCAGAGCCAGGGCTGGAACGACATCGGCTACCAGTTCCTCGTCGACAAGTGCGGCACCGTCTTCGAGGGTCGCGCGGGCGGCATCGACAAGCCGGTCCTCGGCGCGCAGACCTATGGCTTCAACACGGACACCACCGGCGTCGCCGTCCTCGGCAACTACAACGAAGCGATCTCCTCGCAGCCCGTGCTCGACGCGGTGGCCGGGGTCGCCGCCTGGAAGCTCGGTCTGTACGGCTACGACGCCGCCGGCACCGTCGTCCTCACCGCGGCCGCCGACAACGGCAAGTACACCAAGGGCCAGAGGGTCACCCTGAACCGGATCTCGGGCCACCGCGACGGCTACCCGACCGAGTGCCCCGGCAACAACCTGTATGCCGATCTGTCCGTCATCCGCACACTCGCCTCGGCGGCGCAGACGGGCTGACCTCGCCCGGAAGCGACCGCACGGAAAAGGGCTTGCCCGCCATTGGGGAAGGAAATGCACCACATGAAGAACACTTCGGTTCGAGCCAAGATATCCGCCGCATTCACCGCTCTCGCTGCCGGCATCGGGCTGCTGGTCACCGCCACACCGGCGCACGCCGCCGAATACTCGGTCACCAGCAACTGCGATGTTCCGTGGATCACGTGTTCCGAAGGCGACCTCTGGCTGCTGTACAACTCCAAGGAGTACGCCATCAAGGATGGCCGCTACATCACCAGCTGGGCCGCCTTCTACGGGAACGTCTCCGATTACTGGGGAACGAGCCAGTACCAGGGGTCGACCCTGACGACGTACCGCTACGTGTTCAACGGGAACGGCAACGGCGCCTGGCAGTACGTGAAGAACAATGCGGCCTCGGTGCAGAACTGCTCCTACGCCGACAACTACCGCGTGTACTACAACTCGGGCTACGGCGGCACCTCGCAGTACTTCGCCCACAACGAGCCCTGGGGCGACTGCAATCTCACCAACCTGATCTCGGCGCTCAAGAACGAGAACGCGTCGCAGCACTTCGCCTGAGCCACCGCCCCTTGCCATCGCTCTCGCAGATCGGAACATCACTCATGACCTGGAACAAGCGCGCGGGCCTCGCTGCCGCGACCATGGCGGCGGCGACCGCCCTGCTCACCGGATGCGGCGCGGGGACCGCGACCGACGTCGGCACCACGCCGGTGGCGGAGAACAAGCCGATGGTGGACAAGGCGAACTGGCCCAAGGCGACCCCGGAGCGGGGTCTGGCCAAGGGCTTGAACCTGCCGCTGGAGACGTACATGCAGACCTACCAGGACACCGTGGCCCTGGACCAGGCGTCGCGGAATCTCCAGGAGAAGTGCATGGCCGAATACGGCTTCTCCATCGAGCTGCCGCTGGCCGGTACGACTCCGCCGCCGAACGACAACGACGCCAACATGGAGCGCAGATACGGGCTCACCGACAGGCAGGCTGCTGCCCAGTACGGGTACGGGCTGCCCGAGGCGCTGACCCGCCAGGTGCGGCAGAAGATGCCGGAGCTGACCGACGAACAGGTTCAGGTGCTGACCGGGCACTCCAAGCCCACCATGGCGAACACGCCCGGTGCGGCCTGGGCCGCCGACTCCGCCCCCGCGTCCTACAAGGGCAAGAAGATCCACAAGGGTGGTTGTTTCGGGTGGGCGAAGGGCAAGCTGACGCAGCCCACGCCCGAAGACCTGACGTTCGTCTCCGAGCTGAACGGAAACAGCTTCACCGAGTCCATGCAGGCCCCGGCCGTGAAGCAGGCCCTGGCCGGCTGGTCGCAGTGCATGAAGGCCGCGGGCTACACGGCCCCCACCCCGTTCGAGGCGGCGGAGATCGCGCCGCGCGTGGAAGGCGGGCCCGCGTCGCAGGAGGAGATCGCCGTCGCACTGGCGGAGATCGACTGCAAGGCGAAGACGGGTCTGGTCGCGGTGTGGTTCGCCGAGGAGTCGAAGATCCAGAAGGCGCAGATCGCCGAGCACCAGGACAAGCTGAACGGCACCCGTACCCGTAACAGCAACGCCGTGGCCGCGGCCCACGCGGAACTGGCCGGCTGACGCCGGGCGCGGGGCGCGGGGTACAGACACCCGTTCAAGGGCATGTAAGCCCCTGCGGGCGGCAAGCGAGCCTTTGGCCTCGATCCTTCGTGACGGTCCGCCGGTTTCTCCGGCGGGCCGTTTCGGCCGTTCGGGGCGCGTTCGGGGCGCTGCCTCCAGAAGAAGCCGAGCTTTCTCGGTGGCGCGTCAGCCCGGGCGGGGGCCGGAGGAGTCGTCGTCCGGGTTCACGCCGGTGAACGCCGAGTCGTCCTTCGTGCCGCTGGGGCGCTGGGTCCGGCCCCTTCGGCCGGTGTCGCGCATGCCCTTCTCCGACGAGCGGCCTCGCTTCTCGCCTCGGGCCGTGTCGCTGTGAACGGTGTCGCCGGGGACGTTCCGTTCTTCCTCCTTGGCGGTCTTCCGCCCCTTGCCGGGCGGGGGCGCGTGCTTCTCGGGATGGAAGGAACGCGAAGCGCTCGGATTCTCCTGCTGTCGTGTCTCGTCCACATCAGGGGACCAGCCGTGCTGTCCGGCCATACCGTCGCGGCTCGGCTCGCCGCGCGAGGGCCTGGAGGACTTCGGATTCTCGGCCATGAGTCGACCTGCCTGTCCGTGCGAGGGGCATGCATGCGCGTACCCGTACGACTCTGATTTTCCCACGAGACACAGGGCGCGTCTCCTGGCGGCGCGCTGCGGCGATCACGCCGCCACTCGGCCGGACGCCCACCTCGTACGGGTGAGGTGCGGGCTCCGTCGCCCTGCCGACCTCCTCGGGCTGCCCGATGATCGCAGGCGGTCGGTGGTCCGCGGTTCCCAGGACCGCACCGCCCCCCGCGACCCGGAAAGGCCGTCCATGCGCATCCTGCTCGTCGCCAGCAGCTTCAACAGCCTCACCCAGCGTGTCCTGGTCGAGCTGCGCGACCGCGGGCACACCGTTCCCGTGGAGGTCACCCCCGACGGTGCCGCCGTGCGCGAGGCCGTGGCGCGCCACGCGCCGGATCTGGTCGTGGCGCCCCTGTTGAAGGCCGTCGTGCCCCGCGACGTGTGGACGGCGCACCGTTGCCTGATCGTGCACCCGGGGCCCGTGGGCGACCGCGGCCCGTCCTCGCTGGACCACGCGATCCACGACGGGGTCGAGGAGTGGGGCGTCACCGTCCTCCAGGCCGACGAGGAGATGGACGCCGGCGACGTCTGGGCTTCCGCGACCTTCCGCGTGCCGGAGGTCGGCAAGAGCGATCTGTACCGCAACGAGCTGTCCGACGCCGCCGTGGCCGCCGTGCTCCGCGCCGTCGAGAGGGTCGCCGCCGGGGCGACACCGCGTCCGCAGACCGGCGAGATCCGCGCCCGACCCGCTCTCCGCCAAGAGGAGCGCCGGATCTCGTGGGACGAGGACACCACCGGGACCGTTCTGCGCACCCTGCGCGCCGCCGACTCGCAGCCCGGCGTACCGGACCGGCTGCTCGGCGCCGAGTGGTTCCTGCACGGCGGCCACGCGGAGGACGGTCTGCGCGGGCGGCCCGGTGCTCTGCTTGCCACCAGGGCGGGCGCGGTCTGCCGCGCCACCGTGGACGGCGCGGTGTGGATCCCCGAACTCCGTGCCCGCACCGGCCCCGGCAGGCCGCGTGCCTGCAAGCTCCCCGCCACCCTGGCCCTCGCGGGCCGGCTCCCGGAGCTCCCCGAGCTGCCGGCACCCGTCGACCCGGCGCCGGGCCGGCGGACCTGGACCGACATCTCGTACCGCGAACAGGGGCCGGTCGGCGTCCTGTCCTTCGCGTTCCCCGGCGGGGCGATGAGCACCGACCAGTGCCGCCGCCTGCTTGACGCGTACGAGACCGCCCGTGGGCGTCCCACCTCCGTCCTGCTGCTCGGCGGGCAGCGCGACTTCTTCTCCAACGGCATCCATCTGAACGTCATCGAGGCCGCCGCCGACCCCGCCGCCGAGTCCTGGGCCAACATCAATGCCATGAACGACCTGGTCGAGGCGGTTCTCACCACGACCGACCGGCTCGTCGTGAGCGCGATCGGCGGCAACGCCGCCGCCGGCGGGGTGATGCTCGCCCTCGCCGCCGACGAGGTCTGGTGCCGTTCGGGTTCGGTGCTCAATCCGCACTACCGGCGCATGGGTCTGTACGGATCGGAGTACTGGACCCGCACCCTGCCCGGGAAGGTGGGCGAGGCCGTGGCCGCGCGCCTCACCGAAGAGGCCCGGCCGGTGTCCGCGGCCGCATCGCTCGACATGGGTCTGGTCGACCGGGTCGTGGACTGCGGACCCGGGGAGTTCGCCGCCGAGGTCACCCGATTGGCCCTCCGTCTGGCATCCCGTGGCGGTCTCCAGCCGCGGATCGCGGCGAAGAAGGCGGAGCACGAGCGCCGGGAGTCCGTCTCTCCCCTTGCGGCCCATCGTGAGCGGGAGCTCTCCCGGATGCGGACGATCTTCGACGATCCCGCCGCGAGCTACCACGCGCGGCGCCGGGCCTTCGTCCGGAAGGAGGCCCCCCGAGCGCCGCTCCCGAACGGCCCAGGTGCGGGCGCGGGCGCATCGGCCGACTGTTAAGCAAGACCTAGGCCCGACATGAGGCCTTCGCCCCATCCCTCCTCAGGAGGCGACCCATGAGCGCAGTGAAACCGGCCCCGGTCGAGGACCAGGGTGCCGCACCCGGCAGCGAAGAGAAGCCGATCCACATCCTCTGGATCAACGCGGGTCTGAGCTGTGACGGAGACTCGGTGGCCCTGACCGCCGCCATGCAGCCCAGCATCGAGGAGATCGCCCTCGCGGGGCTGCCAGGGCTGCCCAGGATCGCGGTCCACTGGCCACTGATCGACTTCGAGTGCGGTCCGGTGGGCGGCGCCGACACGTTCATCGAGTGGTTCTTCAAGGGGGAGCGGGGCGAGATCGACCCGTTCGTGCTGGTCGTGGAGGGATCGATCCCGAACGAGGCCATCAAGCAGGAGGGCTACTGGTGCGGCTTCGGCGACGACCCGGAGACCGGTCAGCCCATCACCACCAGCGAGTGGGTCGACCGGCTGGCACCCAAGGCCCTCGCGGTGGTCGCGATCGGCACCTGCGCCACGTACGGCGGCATCCACGCCATGGCGGGGAACCCGACCGGCGCCATGGGCCTCCCGGACTATCTCGGCTGGGACTGGAAGTCGCACGCCGGCATCCCCATCGTGTGCGTGCCCGGCTGTCCCATCCAGCCGGACAACTTCGCGGAGACGCTGACCTACCTGCTCTATCAGGCGGTCGGCTCCGCGCCGATGATCCCGCTGGACGACAAGCTCCGTCCGAACTGGCTGTTCGGGGCGACCGTGCACGAGGGCTGCGACCGGGCCGGCTACTACGAGCAGGGCCAGTTCGCCTCGACGTACGACTCGCCCAAGTGCCTCGTCAAGCTCGGTTGCTGGGGCCCCGTCGTCAAGTGCAACGTCCCCAAGCGCGGCTGGATGAACGGTGTCGGCGGCTGCCCGAACGTCGGCGGCATCTGCATCGCGTGCACGATGCCCGGATTCCCGGACAAGTTCATGCCGTTCATGGACGAACCTCCCGGTGCCAGGGTCTCCGTCTCCGCCAGCGGTGTGTACGGCTCGGTGATCCGCCGGCTCCGGGGCATGACGTCCAAGACCGTGGACAAGGAGCCGAAGTGGCGGCACACCGGCGAGCGCATCACCACCGGCTACCGGCCGCCCTGGTGACCGTTACCGCCATCGCGCCACCCCGCAAGACCCCCCCATCCAACCCACTGTTCGCGTAGACGAAGAGTTGACGAAGGGCACCGCAGCGACCATGGCATCTCCGGCGAAGACGACGGGTGACGGCTCCGGCCTTGTGGAGATGGCCTGGGACCCCATCACCCGGATCGTGGGCAGCCTCGGAATCCACACGAAGATCGATTTCAAGCAGAAGCGCGTCGCGGAGTGCTACAGCACGTCCTCCGTCTTCCGCGGCTACAGCGTCTTCATGCGGGGCAAGGACCCCCGCGACGCGCACTTCATCACCAGCCGCATCTGCGGCATCTGCGGTGACAACCACGCGACCTGCTCCGTGTACGCGCAGAACATGGCGTACGGCGTGAAGCCCCCGCACCTGGGCGAGTGGATCATCAACCTCGGCGAGTCCGCGGAGTACATGTTCGACCACAACATCTTCCAGGAGAACCTGGTCGGGGTCGACTACTGCGAGAAGATGGTCCGCGAGACCAACCCCGGCGTCCTGGAACTGGCCGAACGCACCGAGGCGCCGCACGCCGCCGAGCACGGCTACCGCACGATCGCGGACATCATGCGCTCCCTCAACCCCCTCGAAGGCGAGTTCTACCGCGAGGCGCTCCAGGTCAGCCGCTACACCCGGGAGATGTTCTGTCTCATGGAGGGGCGGCACGTCCATCCCTCCACCCTCTACCCCGGCGGCGTCGGCACGGTCGCGTCCGTGCAGCTCTTCACCGACTACATGAGCCGCCTCATGCGCTACGTGGAGTTCATGAAGCGGGTCGTCCCGCTCCACGACGACCTCTTCGACTTCTTCTACGAGGCGCTGCCCGGCTACGAGGAGGTCGGCCGCCGCCGTGTGCTGCTCGGCTGCTGGGGCGCGCTCAACGACCCCGAGTACTGCGACTTCACCTACGCCAACATGACCGACTGGGGCCGGCGGATGTTCGTCACCCCCGGTGTCGTCGTCGACGGCAAGCTGGTGACCAACGACCTCACCGAGATCAACCTCGGCATCCGCATCCTGCTCGGCAGCTCGTACTACGAGGACTGGCAGGGCCAGGAGCAGTTCGTCACCCACGATCCCCTGGGCAACCCGGTCGACCCGCGCCACCCGTGGAACCAGCACACCATCCCGGCCCCGCAGAAGCGGAACTTCGACGACAAGTACAGCTGGGTCATGTCCCCGCGCTGGTTCGACGGCAAGGACCACCTGGCACTGGACACCGGCGGCGGCCCCATCGCGCGCCTGTGGTCCACCGCGCTCTCCGGCCTCGTCGACATCGGCTACGTCAAGGCCACCGGGCACAGCGTCGTGATCAACCTCCCCCGGACGATGACCAAGCCGGAGACCACCTTCGAGTGGAAGATCCCGAAGTGGAGCAACGCCCTGGAGCGCAACCGCGCCCGGACCTACTTCCAGGCGTACGCGGCCGCCGTCGCCCTGCACTGCGCCGAGAAGGGCCTGGAGGAGGTCCGCGCCGGACGCACGCAGACGTGGGAGAAGTTCGACGTGCCGGACGAGTCCATCGGTGTCGGCTTCACCGAGGCCGTACGGGGCGTCCTCTCGCACCACATGGTCATCAGGGACGGCAAGATCGCCAACTACCACCCCTATCCGCCGACGCCGTGGAACGCCTCCACGCGGGACACGTTCGGGACCCCCGGTCCGTACGAGGACGCGGTGCAGAACACCCCGATTTTCGAGGAGAACACGCCCGAGAACTTCAAGGGCATCGACATCATGCGCGCCGTGCGCAGCTTCGACCCCTGCCTGCCGTGCGGCGTCCACATGTACACGGGCGACGGCAGGACCGTGAAGCAGATGCACGTGCCCACCGGCCTGAGCGGTCTGGCCGGATGAGCGCGACCACCGCCGAACAGGCGGGCCGACGGGTCGAGGAGGTCCTGGACCGGCTGGCCGAGAACGGCGACGCCGAGGCCTGCGCGGCCGCGGAGGAAGTCGTACGCGTCCTCATGGAGTTCTACGGCAGCGGCATCGCCCGCGTCGTCGAGCTCCTGGGCCGCCCCGCCGCCCGTCCACCCGCCGACCCGCTGGGCCCGCTGCTCGCGGACGAACTCGTCGCGAGCCTCCTCAACCTGCACGGACTGCACCCCGAGGACGCGGCGACCCGTATCGACCGCGCCCTGGCCGCCCTGCCGCAGCCCGTGGAGAACGCCGGATTCGACCCGGCGACGGGCGTGCTGCGGCTGCGGGTCGCCGCCTCGACCGGCTGCGGCTGCTCCGGCACCCAGGAGTCCGTCCGGCAGGCGGCCGTGGACGCCCTCGCCTGCTTCGCCCCCGAGGTGACCGGTGTGGAGCTGGAGAGCCGCGCCCCGCGCGAACCGGCGCTGCTGCAGATCGGCACCCGTCCGTCGCTCGCGGGCGCGGACCACCGCTCATCGGCCGCCCTGTGAACGGGCCGCCGAACAGCGCCGTGCGGCCCCCGGCGCCCACCGGCCTGCGCCGGTTCACCACTCCCCGCCCACCCCGCGAGGAGCGCTGCGAACTCTGCGGCGCCCCGCTGGCGGCCGAGGAGCGCCACCCGCATCTCGTCGACACGGACAAGCGGGCCCTGGTCTGCGCCTGCGGCCCGTGCGCGCAGCTCATGGACCGCTCCGCCGCCTCCCCGGGGCGGTTCCGGGCGGTCCCCGGCCGCTTCCTGAGCGACCCGGGACACCGGATCGACGACCGGGCCTGGGAGTCGCTGCGGATCCCGGTCTCGGTCGCGTTCTTCTTCCGCAACTCCGCCCTCGACCGGCCGGTGGTGCTCTACCCGAGCCCCGCCGGCGCCACCGAGAGCGAGCTGGAGGAGGACGCCTGGCGGTCCGTCCTCGACGCCACCCGGCTCGCCGCCCACCTCGAACCCGACGTCGAGGCCCTGCTGCTGCGCCGGCACGAGGGCCGCACCGAGTGCTTCCTCGTGCCGATCGACCTCTGCTACGAACTGGTGGGCCGCATGCGACTGCACTGGCAGGGCTTCGACGGAGGCGCGGAGGCGCGGGCGGACCTCGACGCCCTCTTCGCCCACGTCCGCGGCCTGGCCCGCGAGCCGCAGGGGAGCCGGCCGTGACCGAGTTCTCCTTCGGCTGCACCGACGTCCGCGCCGACGCCTACGCGGCCGGACCCACGCTCGTGTTCCGGCTGCGGATCACCGCCACCGGCGGCACCCGGGTCCACGCCATGGCCCTGCGCTGCCAGATCCGTGTCGAACCCGCCCGGCGCGGCTACGACGACCACGAGGCCGCGGCCCTGGCCGACCTCTTCGGCGAACGCTCCCGGTGGGGCAGCAGCCTCAACCCGATCCAGTTCGCCCAGGCCTCCGTCATGGTGCCCGGCTTCACCGGCGAGATCGAGACCGACCTCGTCGTGCCGTGCACCTACGACACCGACATCGCCGCGTCCCGCTACTTCCGGGCGCTCTCCGACGGCGACGTCCCGCTGCTCCTGCTCTTCTCCGGCACCGCCTTCACCGGCGCCGGCGGCTTCCACGTCGAGCCCGTCCCCTGGGACAAGGAGGTCTCCCACCGCATGCCCGTGAAGGTGTGGCGCGAGATGATCGACCAGCACTTCCCCGGCTGCGGATGGATCAGGCTCCCGGGCGACGCGATGGACGCCCTGCTCGCCTACCGCTCGCGCCGGGCCCTCCCGTCGTGGGAGGCCACCGTCGAGTCCCTGCTCGAAGCGGCGGGGGAGAGGACACGATGACCACCGTCGCCTTCACCCCCGGCACCGAGGCGCGGTTCGCCGTCGCCCGGCACGTCGCCGACGCCGTCCTCTTCGAGGGGTACGTCCTCTACCCGTACCGTGCGTCCGCCGCGAAGAACCGGCTCCGCTGGCAGTTCGGGGTCCTGGTGCCGCCCTCCTGGAGCGCCGCCGCCGAGGAGCACGACTTCCAGCTCACCGAATGCCTCATGGAGCCCAAGGCCGACGCCGAACTCGCCGTGGAGGTCCGCTTCCTGCGGGCCCAGCGGCGCACCGTCGAGGAACTCCGTGAGGACGGGACCTTCGCACCGACCGGCGAACTCCGGCTGGCCGACCGGGTCCTGGTGGCCTGGGACGAAGGCGTCGAGGAGCGCGTCACCCTCGTCGTCCCCGTCGCCGAACTGCGGGGCGACGGCACCGCCCTGCCCTTCACCCGCCCCGCCGCCGAGGAGACGGAGGAGGTCACCGACGCCGACGGACGCGTCCTCGGCCGGCTCGTACGCCGCCGCGAGGAGATCCGCGGCGCCCTGCGGATCTCGGCGGCCGAACTCGACGGCCCGTACCGCGTCGAGCGCCTCTCGGTCACGGTGGAGAACACCAGCGACTGGACCGCCGAGCGGGACACCGACCGCCACGCGGCACTGCCTTACTCCCTCGTCGCCGCCCACACGCTGCTCCGCATCGACGGCGGCTCGTTCCTGTCGATGACCGACCCGCCGGAGTGGGCCAGGGGCGCCGTCGCCGCCTGCCGCAACCTGCACACCTGGCCCGTCCTCGCAGGCGAACCCGGACGCGACGACCTGATGCTCTCCTCGCCGATCATCCTGGAGGACCACCCGGCCATCGCGCCCGAGAGCCCCGGCGCCCTCTACGACGCGACCGAGATCGACGAGATCCTCGCCCTGCGCACGGCGGCCCTCACCGACGAGGAGAAGCGCGAGGCCAGGGGGACCGACGCCCGCGCGGCGGCGGTGATCGAGCTGGCGGACACCATGCCGCCCGAGGTCCTCGAACGCCTGCACGGAGCCGTACGGAGTCTCCAGAGCGTCACCGGCCCCGCGAAGCCGGCCGGAGACCTCCTCGAACCGGAGACGCCCTGGTGGGACCCGGGCGGCGACACCACTGTCGATCCGGGCAGCGACCACGTCCTCGTCGACGGGCGCGCGGTCCGCGCGGGCAGCAGGGTCCTCCTGCGCCCCCGGCTGCGCCGCACGGACGCCCAGGACCTGTTCCTCGACGGGCGCAGCGCCCTGGTCGAGGCCGTCCTCCACGACGTCGACGGCGGAGTCCACCTCGCGGTGACCGTGGAGGACGACCCGGGCGCCGACATCCGCCGCGAACAGGGCCGGTTCCTCTACTTCCAGCCGGACGAGGTCGAAGCCCTGGAGGACGTGTGAACGGCCCCGCGCCCGAGGCCCGGACGCCCGGCACGGGCCGCACCCTCGTGGCCGGGGTGGGCAACATCTTCCTCGGCGACGACGGCTTCGGCGTGGAGACCCTGCGGCGGCTCACCCGCGAGGAACTCCCCGCCTCCGTCGAACTGACCGACGTCGGGGTCCGGGGCGTCCATCTCGCCTACGAACTCCTCGACGGCTGGGACACCCTCGTCCTCGTCGACGTCACCGCCCGCGGCGGTGAACCCGGGACGCTCTATCTGATCGACGCCTCGGCGCCCGACGACCGCGGCCGCGGCACGGAGCCCGCGCCGCTCGACGGCCACCGGATGACGCCCGACGCCGTCCTCGCCCTGCTCGACACCCTGTGCGCGGGAACCGGGGCCGCGCCGCCACGGCGGATCCTCGTCGTCGGCTGCGAACCGGCCTGCCTCGACGAGGGCATCGGGCTCAGCCCGCAGGTCGCCGCGGCCGTGCCCGAGGCGGTGCGCATGGTGACCGAACTGGTCCGCCAGGAAGCCGTCGTATGAAGACCGAAACGGAGAGCACCATGCACAGGAACGTCCTCGGCGCCGCAGTCGCCGCCACCGCCGCCCTGGCCGTCGTGGCCGTCGTCGTCGGAGTCCTCCCCGACCTCCGGCGCTATCTGCGCATCAGCAGGATGTGACGCGCCGGCGGGTCCGGCGGTGGCGGCTGCACCGAACGGACGACACCGCCGTGCGGTCCCGGCGCGCCGGGCGGAACTCCGCCGCCGCCCGGCCTCTAATGGCGCCCGAGACCCACCCGCGCCAGGACGGAGACCGATGCACGAGATGTCCCTCGCGGTCGCCGTCGTCGACCAGGTCGAGGCCGCGGCGAAGTCCCGCGGGGCCGTCGGTGTCAGCAGCATCGAGCTGGACGTGGGCGAGCTGGCCGGCGTCGTCGCCGACGCCCTCGCCTTCTGCTTCGAACTCGCCTGCGCCGGAACCGTCGTCGAGGGCGCCGAGCTGATCACCCGTACCGTCCCGGGCACCGCGCGCTGCGCACCGTGCGCCGAGGACTGGACGGTCGGCATGCCGCCCCGGCTGCTCTGCCCCGGCTGCGGCGGCGCAGCCGACGAACTGGTCTCCGGCCGTGAACTCCAGATCCGGGAGGTCCGCTGGGCCGGCCCCGAGGCGGCACGCGAAGAACGTCGTCAACCGATCACCGAGGAGACCTGAGCATGTGCCGAGCCGTCGATCTCCAGCGCGCCGTCCTCGCCAAGAACGAGGCCGCGGCACAGATCCTGCGTACCGAACTGACCTCCCGCGGCACCACGGTGGTCAACCTGCTCTCCAGCCCCGGAAGCGGCAAGACCGCCCTCCTTGAGCGTGAACTGCGCCTCGCCGGCGAACGGGGCGTCGCCGCCGCCGCGCTCACCGCCGACCTGGCCACGGAGAACGACGCCCGTCGTCTGGCCCGCTCGGGCGCCCCCGTCAAGCAGGTGCTCACCGACGGCCTCTGCCACCTGGAGGCCGACATGGTCGCCCGGCACCTGCACGACTGGCTGCCCGAGTCCACCCGGCTGCTGTTCGTCGAGAACGTCGGCAACCTCGTCTGTCCCGCCGGCTACGACCTGGGGGAGTCCCTCCGCGTGGTGCTCGCCTCGGTCACCGAAGGGGAGGACAAGCCGCTCAAGTACCCCACCGCGTTCGGCCTCGCCCAGCTGGTGATCATCACCAAGACCGACATGGCCGAGGCGGCGGAGTTCGACGAGACGGCCTTCCGCGCCCACGTGCAGCAGGTCAACCCCGGGGTCGAGGTCGTCCTCAGCTCGGTGCGTGACGGGCGGGGCGCCGGAGCACTGCTCGACCGGGCCCTCGCGGCGACCGAGGGGAACCACGTCCACACCCCGGTGATGGCCCGGGCCGGCGCGTGAGCACGGCGCGACCCGGACCCGCACCCGCCACGGTCCCGCGGCGCAGCCGTGTCGTCGTCCGCGGTGTCGTGCAGGGCGTGGGCTTCCGGCCCTTCGTCTACGCCCTCGCCACCGGGCTGCGTCTTTCCGGTCACGTCACCAACACGGCGGACGGCGTCGTCGCGGAGGTCGAGGGAGCACCCGAGGACGTCGCCTCCTTCTGCGCCCGTCTCGCGCCCGACGCCCCGCCCATGGCCCGGGTGGAGTCGGTCGAGACGGCCGAGGTGACCGCGAGCGGCGGCAGCGGATTCACGATCGTGCCCTCCCGCCGGGGCGGCGCCGTCCGCACCCTCGTCCCGCCGGACACGGCCACCTGCGACGACTGCCTCGCGGAGCTCGCCGACCCGGCCGACCGGCGGTATCTGCACCCCTTCATCACCTGCACCAACTGCGGCCCGCGGTTCACGATCGTCACGGGACTGCCGTACGACCGGGTCCACACCACCATGGCCGGCTTCCCGATGTGTCCGGACTGCGCCCGGGAGTACGCGGACCCGGCCGACCGGCGCTTCCACGCGCAGCCCGTCGCCTGCCCCCGCTGCGGCCCCCGGCTGCGGCTGGTCACGGCGCCGGACCGTCCGGCCCCCTCCGGCCCCGGGCCGGATGCTCGCCTCGCCCCCGACCCCGGCGACGCCCCGGTCGCCGCCGCGCGCAGGATGCTCGCCTCCGGCGCGATCCTCGCCGTCAAAGGCCTCGGCGGCTACCACCTGGCCTGCGACGCGACGAACCCCGACGCCGTGGCCGAACTGCGCCGCCGCAAGGCGCGCGGTGACAAACCGTTCGCGATGATGGCCGCGGACCTCGCCGACATCGAACCCCTCGTCCACCTCGGCACGCTGGAACGCGAACTCCTCACCGGCCGCGTCCGGCCCGTCGTCCTGCTGCGCCGCCGCGACGACGCCCGGCCGCGCCACGGGGCCGCGCCGGCGCGGGCGGTGGCCCCGGGCAGCCCGGACCTCGGCTTCATGCTCCCGTACACCCCGGTCCACCACCTCCTCCTCGGCCTCGGCTCGGCGGACCGGGAAGGGCCCCGCCTGCTGGTGATGACCAGCGGCAATCTCGCGGGCGAACCCATCGTCACGGACGACGCGGAGGCGCTGACCAGGCTCGCCGGACTGGCGGACGCCTGGCTGCTGCACGACCGACCGATCCATGTGCCCTGCGACGACTCCGTCGTCCGCGTCTGCGACGGCCAACAGCTGACGCTGCGCCGCTCCCGGGGCTACGCACCGCTGCCGGTCATGCTGCCCGTCGACGTCGCTCCCGCCCTCGCCGTCGGAGGCGACCTGAAGAACACCTTCTGTCTCGGCGCCGGACGTCAGGCATGGCTCTCCGCCCACATCGGGGACATGGACGACCTCGCCACCCAGCTCGCCCTCGCCTCCGCCGAGCGTCGGCTCGAGTCCGTGACGGGCGTACGGCCCGGACTGCTCGCCGCCGACCGCCACCCCGCCTACCGGTCCACCCGCTGGGCCCGCGAACACGCGGCGGGACGGCCCGTCGTCCCCGTACAACACCACCACGCGCACGTCGCGGCGGCGATGGCCGAGAACGGTCTCGACGGCACGCGTCCCGTGATCGGCGTGGCCTTCGACGGCACCGGCCACGGACTCGACGGCGCCGTGTGGGGCGGTGAGTTCCTTCTCGCGGACTACGCCGGGTTCCGACGGTTCGCGCACCTGGCCTACGTACCCCTGCCGGGTGGTGACGCGGCCGTACGCCGGCCGTACCGCATGGCTCTGTCCCACCTGCGGGCCGCGGGCCTCGCCGCCGACCGGGCACTGCCCTGCACGCGAGCCTGTGAGCCCGGAGAACTACCCCTGCTGGAAAGGCAGTTGGAGCGCGAGCTGAACTGTGTGCCCACCTCCAGCATGGGGCGCCTCTTCGACGCCGTCTCCTCGATCGTGGGGATCTGCCAGCACGCGGGATACGAGGCGCAGGCCGCGATCGAGCTGGAGGCCGCGGCCCTGCGCGCACCCGCCGTGGCCGAGGACGCACGCTACGCCTTCCGGCTCGGCTCGACGCGGACCGGTGCCCCGCTCACCGCCGACCCCGCCCTCCTTCTGGCGGCGGTGGTCGCCGATGTGCTGGACGGGACCCCCGCAGCCGTCGTCGCGGCGCGGTTCCATCGGGCCGTGGCCCGATGGGTGCGTGTGGTCTGCGCCGCCGCCCGCGACGAGACCGGCGTGGAGACCGTCGCCCTGACGGGGGGAGTGTTCGCCAACACGGTGCTCTCCTCGGCCTGCGCCGAAGGACTGCGGGAGGACGGCTTCACCGTCCTGCGCCACCGTCAGATCCCGCCGAACGACGGCGGGCTGGCTCTGGGCCAGCTCGTCGTGGCCGCCCGGATCACGGACGGGGCGGCCCCCGGCACACCACGACGAGAGCGAAACTGAGGAGACACCCATGTGCCTGGCGGTACCCGGAAAAGTGCTGGACGTCGAGGTCCGGGACGGCACCCGGATGGCCACGGTCGACTTCGGCGGCGTGGTCAAGGAGGTGTGCCTGGAGTACCTGCCGGACCTGAAGCCCGGTGAGTACGCCATCGTGCACGTGGGCTTCGCCCTCCAGAAGCTCGACGAGGAGTCGGCCCGGCGGACGCTGGAGTTGTTCGAGACCCTGGGCCTGCTCCAGGAGGAGTTCGGAGACCCGTGGGAGGCCGCCGAGGCCGCGGGCGGCGCGTGGCAGGCGCAGGACGGCGTCGGCGGGGAGGTACGGCCGTGAAGTACATCGACGAGTTCCAGAACCCGGACCTGGCGGGCCGGCTGCTCGACGAGATCCGCGCGACGGTGACGCGCCCCTGGGCCCTGATGGAAGTCTGTGGCGGCCAGACCCACAGCATCATCCGGCACGGCATCGACCAGCTCCTGCCGCCCGAGATCGAGCTGATCCACGGCCCGGGCTGTCCGGTCTGCGTCACTCCGCTGGAGATGATCGACAAGGCCCTGGAGATCGCTTCCCGGCCAGGGGTGATCTTCTGTTCCTTCGGCGACATGCTCCGCGTCCCCGGCACGGGCCGCGACCTGTTCCAGGTCCGCGGGCAGGGCGGCGACGTCAGGGTGGTCTACTCGCCTCTGGACGCGCTGCGGATCGCCGAGCAGAACCCCGACCGGGAGGTGGTCTTCTTCGGCATCGGCTTCGAGACCACGGCGCCGCCCAACGCGATGACGGTCCATCAGGCGCGCAAGCTGAACATCCGCAACTTCAGCCTGCTCGTGTCCCACGTCCGCGTCCCCCCGGCGATCGACGCGATCATGCGGTCACCTGAGTGCCGCGTCCAGGGTTTCCTCGCCGCCGGCCACGTCTGCAGCGTGATGGGCACGGCCGAGTACCCGGAGCTCGCGCGACGCCACCAGGTGCCGATCGTGGTCACCGGATTCGAGCCGCTGGACATCCTGGAAGGCGTACGCAGGACCGTGCTGCAGCTGGAGCAGGGCGAGCACACGGTCGAGAACGCCTATCAGCGCGCCGTGACGGCCGAGGGCAATCCGGCGGCACAGGCGATGCTGAGCGACGTCTTCGAGGTCACCGACCGGGCCTGGCGAGGCATCGGCGTCATCCCGGACAGCGGCTGGCGCCTGTCCGAACGCTACCGGGACCACGACGCCGAACACCGCTTCGCCGTCGAGGGGATCGACACCCGCGAGCCCGCCGAATGCCGCAGCGGCGAAGTCCTCCAGGGCCTGCTGAAACCGAACGAGTGCGAGGCGTTCGGCACCACCTGCACGCCCCGCTCCCCGCTCGGCGCCACGATGGTGTCCAGCGAGGGCGCCTGCGCGGCCTATTACCTCTACCGGCGGCTCGACGCGGGGACCCCGGGACAGCGGCCTGCCGCGTCGGCCCGCACGGCCTCCGGCACCCCGTCCCCGGTCACCGCTTCCCTGGAGGGCAGCCCCCTTGCCTGACACCGTCAGCACCACCCCGGCGGCCGACGCCGCGCAGCCGGCACCCGACATGCTCGCCTGGACCTGCCCGGCCCCACTGCGCGACCGACCGCGCATCGTCATGGGCCACGGCGGCGGAGGAGTACTGTCCGCCGAGCTGATCGAGCACGTCTTCGCCCCCGCCTACGGCGGACCGGCCCTCGCCCACACCGCCGACGCGGCCGAGATCCGGATCGGCGGCGCCCGCCTGGCGTTCTCCACGGACTCCTTCGTGGTGCGCCCCCTGTTCTTCCCCGGCGGCAGCATCGGCGACCTCGCCGTCAACGGCACCGTGAACGACCTCGCCATGAGCGGTGCCCGGGCGAGCCACCTCTCCTGCGGGTTCATCCTGGAGGAAGGCGTCGAGACCGACGTGGTCGCCCGCGTCGCGCAAGCCCTCGGTGAGGCGGCGCGCGCGGCCGGCGTCCAGGTCGTCACCGGTGACACCAAGGTCGTGGAGGCCGGTCACGGCGACGGCATCTACATCAACACCTCGGGGGTCGGGCTCATCCCCGACGGAGTCGACCTCCGCCCGCAACGCGTGGTGCCCGGAGACGTCGTGATCGTGAGCGGCCCGATCGGCATGCACGGCGTGGCGATCATGAGCGTGCGGGAGGGCCTCGAATTCGGTGTCGAGATCACCAGCGACTGCGCACCGCTCGGCGGCCTCGTCGAGGCGATGCTCGCCGTCACGCCGGACCTGCACGTGCTGCGCGACCCCACGCGCGGGGGCCTGGCCGCCTCGCTGAACGAGATCGCGGCGGCGTCGGGCACGGGCGTCGTCATCCAGGAGCGCGCCGTCCCCGTCCCCGAAGCGGTCGGCAACGCCTGTGCGGTGCTCGGCCTCGACCCCATGTACGTGGCGAACGAGGGCAAGCTCGTGGCCTTCGTCCCGCGTGAGCACGCCGACGGCGTACTGGCCGCGATGCGCGCCCACCCCCTGGGCACCGATGCGGCGGTGATCGGCGAGGCGGTCGAGACGCACCCGGGCATGGTGGTGGCTCGTACCGGATTGGGCGGCACGCGCGTCGTGGACATGCCACTCGGAGAGCAGTTGCCGCGGATCTGCTGAGCTCAGGCCCGGCGGCCGCGTCGCTCACGGGAGGTGTCGAGGGTCCACGTGTGGGTGCAGTTCGGGCACTGCAGGTGGACCCGGGGCCCCTTGTTCGCGATCAGGTAGCGCCAGTGGCTCCGGCAGTTCCGGCGGTCCAGGCAGGTCGCGCAGTCACGGGCGTCGTCGCAGCCGGGACACGCGACCCAGGCCCGCCGAGCCGGGTCGGCGTGGGGATCAAGCGGAAGACGCACTGCCCGGCACCTCCCCGGGCAGCACACCCGCCGCGACCAGCATCGCGTGCATCCTCTGCTGCTCCTCGTCCAGGCCCGAGTACAGCAGGGCGTGCGCCGCCTCCTCCTCACGCAGGACGGCAACGGGGTCCCAGTCGGGCCCCAGGGCCGCCACGACCTCGGCACGCCGACGTGCCTCCTCGACGGTGAGGTCGATGCTGAAGCCGACCAGGTCGGAACGAGGATCGGGGTCGTGGTTCATGGGGGTGCTTTCGGGATGAATCGAACAAGTACGCCACCACGTCTACCAGAACGCGCGGCACGCACGGAAGGGCCCGACCTGCCTTCGACGGTCCCTGTGGTGCACTTCATGCCGAGCGGGCGTGGCGGCGAGCCTTCACTCCAGGTGGGTTCTGGCGCACTTTCCGTGACGCGCATACGGTGAGTGACGGCTGACGTCCGCAGCGGCCTCGGGGAAGTCGCCCTTGGGATGGCCGAGCCGAAGACACAGCTGCGAGGCCCGTCGGTCGGTGGACCTCAGATGCCGTGTCGGAGCCGGCCCGGAGACTGGAGAACCCCCGACTGCTGGACGACCCGCCCCCGTACCGTCAGAACGCCGTACCGCGCGGGCCGCGCCAGCTGCGGATCGCCTGCGACGGGATCCGACCCTGGTACGGCAGCGGGCGCACGGCCCGCACGGCGCGGATCGCACATACCGAACAGCGAGGCGGTGAGCCAGGTCCGGTGCGGCGCCGGCCACTTGATGCCACGTCAGGAAGGCCGACACGCCGTGTCGGGCGCCCCGACAGGGTCAGGAGTACCAGGAGGCCTCCGTCGGACGCGCCCGCCGGGGCACCTCCCGGGTGGGCATGGGCGTGCGCTCGCCACCCACGAGCAGGGTGCTGGCCGGATCGCCGCCGAGAGCGCCCGGGAGCTCCACCTCGACCTCGATGCCGCGAGGCGGGTCGGTGGGCAGGATCGTGGTCATCACGGTCGTCTGGGCGTGACGGCCATGGACGTGGGCGGCGGCGACCTGCTTCCCGTCCACGAGGAGCTCCAGCTCCCGCGTCCCGCCCATCCGCAGGCCCACGGTGACCGAGCAGCCGGCGTGCTCGCAATGGAAGTGATACTCGCGGCCCATGGTCGCCTCCCTGAAGCGCCTGGCAACAAAGCCCCTTCCCTTCATCGTGGCACCGAGTGGCGGCTGCGCCAGCGGTGGCGCCGGCGGGACCGTCCGGCCTCTGCGCAGGTGGCAGGTGCGAGAGACGATCGAGGTAGGGCATGTCCCGTCGGCCGGGTGGTCGCCGGGTGCTGGGTCTTGAATCCGCGCGCTCGAGCGGATCGCCGACCTCCAGGTGAAGGCGTCGCCGGGAGAGGAACATGAATGCGTCGAGCAAGGCTTCGAATGGCGGGCGAGTCGACCGTCCGGCTCGGTCGGCGGTGACGGTCGGCCCCCGGGCGCCGGACGAGAGGGCCACGGCACGGCGAGGAGGCGGCCGTGTGCGGCGGGCGGCCGACTGGGGCAGGGGGAAGTACACCGGGTCGTGGGCCGATTCCTTGTGGCGGCGACTGGGTGCGGTCGACTTCATCAGCCAGGCCATGGTGCTGGCCGCCACGCTGTTGCTGTGCGCGGTGCCGTTCTTCTTGATCGTGACTGCTCTGGCCGGGCGATCGGCTGCGTCGGCACTGTCGCAGCGCATGGGTCTCAGCGAGCAGGCCGCAGCCGATGTCGGTGAGCTTTTCGCCTCTTCGTCCGCCATTTCCGCCGCGGTGACCGGGCTGTCCTGGGTGTTCTTCGTCCTGGCCGGGCTCGCCGGGGCGAAGGCGGTCCAGCAGCTGTACCAGCGGGTTTTCGACGTGAGGGCCCGGGGCGTGGCGGACTCGGTGCGCGCTCTCGTCTGGTTGGCGCTGGTCGTGGGCGCGCTGTTCGCGGTGTCCGCGGTGGGTCCGGGGCTGCGCGCGAGTGGTCCGGTGCTCTTCTGGATCACGCATTTCGTGGCGAGCATCGGTTTCTTCTGGTTGTCGATGCGGTTCCTGCTGGCCGGGGAGATCGCCTGGCGCGGGCTGTTGCCCTGCGCGGTCGCCACGGGTGTCTGCTGGGTGGGCATGATGGCCGTGTTCTCGGTGATCTTCTCCGGCTTGATCGTCAGTTACGACCAGAGATACGGGTTGATCGGCACCGTGTTCGCGTTCATGTCCTTCTTCATCGCGATCGGGGTGGTGCTGGTCCTGGGAGCGGCACTCGGCCTGGTGTGGACGGAGCACGGTCTGTCGTTCCGAGGCGCTCTGAGCAGGCTGCGCAGGAAGTCATGACCGGCGGCGCCACGGCGGCACACGGCGCCCGATCAAGGTGGCCCCGGCTCTCGCCCGTCAGGATCGCGTGGACGGTGCTGCGGGGAGGGGCGTCGGTCGCCGTACGGGTGACCGTACTGGTGGCCGTCTCCTCCTCGCGGCCCGCCGTCACCCTCCCCGTCACCGGGGCCGGCCGCGCTCAGGATCCGCCCCAGCACCCGAGTGAGGCGCCATGAACCACGCAGACCGGACACCGCACGGACGGGGCGGTGCCGGCCGCCCGCAGCGGCGCGGGGCGCCCGCGACGTTCGTCGATCACGTCCGATCGGACGGCGTGATCGTCCGCCTCGGATCGCGCCGTCATCGCAAGCACCACGTGCCGGGCGCCGGATCGACCTGGTGGGCGCCCACGGCCCGTGGCTGGTGGATCGCGGTGCTGTTCGCCCTGGGGTCCCTGCTGTTCGCAGTCGGGTCGATACCTGCCTATGGCGACGCCGTCGGGGCTCGATGGGACACCGTCACCTACTTCGTCGGCTCCCTGTTCTTCACCTCGGCGGCCTTCCTCTGCTACCGCGAGACGGTCGACGCCGTGCCCCCGGCACGCAATCCCCACCACCGGCGATTCTTCACCTGCCAGCCCGGCCGGATCGACTGGTGGGCCACCGCGGTCCAGCTCGCCGGCACCCTCTACTTCAACGTCAGCACCGGGCTCGCCATGGGCGACAACCTGTCCGCCGAGGCCGCGCACCAGCACGTGTGGCGGCCCGACGCGATCGGCTCCGTGTGTTTCCTGGTGGCCGGCGCGCTTGCCTGGTACGAGGTCTGCCACGGCTGGCTCGCCTGGCGCCCCCGGTCCTGGGCCTGGTGGATCACCCTGACCAACCTGATCGGGTCCATCGCCTTCGGGGTCTCCGCGGTCGCCGGTTACATCGACCCGGTCACCGGTGAGGTGAACAACCTCGACCGGGCCGACACGCAAACCCTGATCGGCGCGGTGTGCTTCCTCGTCGGCGCCGTCCTGCTGCTTCCCGAGCGCACCGAGGAAACCCCGGTCCCGGCCCCCGAGGCCGACCGGCCGCGTGGTCCCGGACATGGTTCACACCCCGGATCGCTCCGATCGGCGAAGCTCCGGTGCCCACCGCCGTAGGACAGGAAGCACTCTGCCTCGCCGGAACCTACCGTGGACCTTGGGGACCGATCCCACGGAGTGACGATGGACAAGAACAGTGCCATGGGCATGGCCAAAGCCCGATTCAAGGCGATCGCCGGAAAGCTCACCGGCGACGAGCGTCTCGAGGCCGAGGGGAGAACGGACCAGGCGAAAGTCAAGATCCGTCAGAAGATGCAGGACATCCGCCACCGTGCTGAAGGCATCAAGGACTCGTTCAAGCACGACCGTTCATGACGTACGTGCTCGGCGTCGCGTCAGCGGGGGAGGGACGAGGCGACCCGACGGCGCAACCGGAAGACGGAAGCACTTCGATGTCCTCCCGTGATCCGGATGGTGCCGAGCGGCGATGGCGCGGGCCGATCGGCACCTGGGCGGCCGTGGTGCTCGTGGTCGGCGTTCTCGTCGTGGCCAATGTCCTCCTGCACCGATGGACCGGGCCGATCCGCCTGCTGACGGCCGTCGCGGTCAGCGTCCTGCTGCTCGGTGTGCTCCGCTGGGCGGGCGGCACCCTGGCGGACGCGGGCCTGGCGCCCGGGACGCTGGCCCGCGGAGCCCGATGGGCGCTGGCGCTGACAGGGCTGGTCGGAGTCGTCTACGCCGTCGGGGCGCTGCTGCCGGCCACCCGGTCGCTGTTCGAGGACCGGCGGTACGACGCGATGACCGGGGGCGAGTTGGTGACACGCGTTCTCGTGGTGGTGCCCGTCGGCACCGTCCTGGTGGAGGAGATCGCGTTCCGCGGAGTGCTGTACGGACTGGTGTGCCGGGCCCGTGGAGCGGTCTGGGCGACCGCCGTGTCCAGTGTGCTGTTCGGCCTGTGGCACGTCCTGCCGTCCCTGCACCTGGCGACCGCGAAGCCCGTGCTGACCTCGGCCCTCGGGGGCTCCGTGCTCGGCTCCGTCCTCGCCGTCATGGGCGCCGTACTGTTCACGGCCCTGTCGGGCGTCCTGTTCTGCGAACTGCGACGCCGCAGCGGCAGTCTGCTGGCCCCCATGGGGCTGCACTGGGCCGTCAACGCGCTCGGCTACATCGTCGGCTTCCTGCTGCGCTGACCGCGCGGCACGCGAGAACGCCACGCGCGGCGTCAGTGATGCGGCTCGATGACGACGCGCAGCCGCTCCAGGTCCTGCGGAGTGAAGCCCGACGGCCGCATGACGGCGTTCCAGCCGTCGACGTACGCGGCCTTGTAGGTGTGACCGTGGCCGTCCGGCACGCCCGTGGAGAACGGCAGGTCGGCGGTGACCTGCCAGAAGGTCACGAACGGGATCCAGACCATCTCGTCGAGCACGTCGCCGCCGGGCGCCTCGCCGATCCAGTCGGGCTCGGAGAGAGCCAGCTGCGGGCTCCACCAGACGATCGGATCGGACGGGTGCATGAGGTACAGCACCCGCGTACCGTCCCACGGCTGGTCCGCCGGAAGGATCCCGGTGGTCGGGTCGTCGGTGAACCGTACGGTACGCCCCTCCTTGTAGACGGGCTCGATCTCCGGGCTGCCCGCGTCACGGTGGTCGCTGAACTCGCGGAACAGGGTGTTGAAGTTCGGTGGACCGGCGAACAGGGTGCCGGCGGTGCGGTTGCGCAGGTCGTACTCGCCGCTGAAGGCCGTCTCGCCACCGAACGACCCCAGGCTCTCGCCCGCCACGAACAGCCGCGGCCGCTGGTCCTGGGGCAGCTTGGACCAGATGCCGTAGACCGCGTCGAAGAGTTCACGGCCGGCCTCGCGCGCCTTGGACTGGTCCACGAGATAGGAGAGCCACGACGGCAGGTACGAGTACTGCATCGCCACGGTGGCCGAGTCGCCGTCGCCGAGGTACTCGAACGAGTCCACGGCGGCGGGGTCGACCCAGCCGCTTCCGGTGGTGGTCATCACGAGCAGGTTCGCGCGCTCGAAGCCGCCGGCCCGTTCGAGGTCCGCGACGGCCCGCTCGGCGCGGGCTTCCGTGTCGTCGGCGGTCTGGAGCCCGGCGTAGGCCCGGACGGGCTCCTGGGCGGGGCGGTGGGTGAACGCGCCGATGTCCCGGGCCGTCGGACCGCTGCCGGTGAAGGCCCGGCCCTGGTAGCCCAGCGTGTCCCACGGCACCAGCGAGCCGGGCCCGCCGGAGCGCAGGGTGGTCGTGGGCTGGTGCACGCCTTCGGGAGTCTCGTTGTCCCGCAGCGAGAACGCCTCGTTGGTCGCGTTCACGAAGCCGGCGAGGAGCACTCCGCTGACCACGGCCCATGCGAGGCCCGCCACCACGATCCAGCCGACCACCCGTGCCGCGCGCGGGCCGATCCAGCGGCGGAGGAGGCGGGCGACCCAGCGGTACAGGCGTCGGAGTCCCCGGCCCGCGAGCAGCAGCAGCCAGAAGACGAGCGCGGCCACGAACGGGCAGGCGACGGCGGTGAGGACGTTGTAGTCGCTGACCCCCATGAGCTCGCGGATCTCGTGCTGCCAGTACTGACCGAACGCGAACGCCAGGCCGAACAGTACGACCGCGCACACGATCAGGACCTGCCACGACCTGCGCGACGCGCTCCGCGCCTCCCGGTCGGCGAACGCGCGCCATATGTACGCCGCGATCACGCCCAGCCCGTACCCGATGGCTGCGCTGATGCCGCAGATCAGTCCCTGGAGGATGCCGCCGCGAGGCAGCAGCGACGGGGTGAAGGAGAGGCAGGCGAGGAGCAGCGCGCCCCAGCAGCCGGGGACCGTGAGGTGCGGCGACCACCGGAGGCGCTTCCCGGAGCCGGGGGCCGGCTCGGCGTCCCCGGTCCCCGCTTCCCCGCGGTCCGAGGCTCCGCCGTCCGGCGGAGACGCGTACAGGTCAGGAGTCATGGCTGTCCTCCGGGGGACATCATCCCAAGGCCCGGGAGGACCCGCCATGGGGACTCACCGCTCCGCGAGACGGAGGGCGTGTACGGCCGGTGCCACTGAGCCGTACCGGTGCACGTGCTCGCGGCGCCGACGCCGAGGTCGACGCGACCCTCCCGGTGCCCCTCCGGGTCCGACCCGCAGCCCTCCACGTCCTGGCCTGACGAGCGCCCGCGAGCCTGCCGGAGCGAGGGCGGGAGTACGGGGCCGGGGTCAGCCGGTGGCGGCGGCTCGCTGAGCTGCGTCGGTCATCGAACGGGCGAGCCGGGCGCACGCGCGGTGAAGCCGGCGTCCGCGCGGGCCGTATCCGGTGTCCGCGCGGGCCGCGGCCGGGCTTCCCGCGGTTCCGGTGGGGGCGTCGCCCCTCTCGTCGCCCGGGTCGACGCCGCCCCCTGAGCGCTGCACGATCCACGGGCCGACCAGCTGAGCCCGACCCTGAGCCACCCCCTGTTCCCGCCCCGAACATGCGAAGCGCTCCGGCGAATGCTGCAATGAGACAGGACTGCCTCCGGTCGCGTCAGCCGAGATGCGGCACGCACGGGGGGTGGGTTCGGTCAGGTCCTCCCAACTGCGTGTGGAGTGGTCATGAGCGACGAATTCGAGGACATGGGGCCGGTCGACTTTCTGGTCATCGAGTTTCCCGGCAACCGCATGACGGGCAAGGGATTGCCGCTTCTCCTCGATCTGGTCGACAGAGGCATCATCCGCATCCTCGACCTCACGTTCGTCCGGAAGGACACCGACGGCAGTGTCGTCGGCCTGGAACTCGCGGACTTCGACGCCGACGGCGAGCTGGACCTGGCCGTGTTCGAGGGTTCCTCCTCCGGGCTCCTCGGGCAGGACGACATCGACGAGGCGGGGATGGCCCTCGAGCCGGGCAATTCGGCCGGCATCCTGATCTACGAGAACCTCTGGGCCGCCCCCCTCGCGAGGGAACTGCGGCGCGGCGGCGCGCAGCTCGTGGCCGGCGGGCGTATCCCCGTGCAGGCCCTGCTGGCCTCGCTGGACGCCATGGAGGAATCGGACGGCAGCGCCGCCGCCTGACGCCGACGGACGACAGCCAAGGAGGATCGACATGCCAGGACTTCTTCGGGGCGTGGCGCGCACCGCGGTAGTGGCCGGGACGGCGACCGCCGTCTCCAACAGGGTCTCGCGACGCCAGGCGGGTCGTTGGGCCCGGCAGGAACCGGCGCCGGCGGAACAGTACGCACCGCCACCGCCACCGGCCGCGGCCCCCGCGCCTCCCGCACCGGCCGACGAGATGAACAGCAAGATCGCTCAGCTCAAGGAACTCGGCGAGCTGAAGGAACAAGGCGTGCTGACCGAGGAGGAGTTCGCGGCTCAGAAGAGCAAGATCCTCGGTTCCTGACCCCGGGCGCGAGCGTGCCCTCGGCCCCCGGCGTCTCATGCCTGCCGGGGGGCGAGGCACGCTTCGCGCGACCAACTGGTCGCTCGCTGAAGTGGCAGACGCTCGGTGACGACGAAGGACAGCACGGCGGCCGGCACCGCCACCGTCTCCACGTTGCCCAGCAGGACCACGACCAGGATCACGCTGCTCACGGGCAGCCGCAGAGCTGCGGTGACCGAGGGGCCGAGGGGCCGGCAGGAATCCGGCTGCCCGGCCCAGGAACAGAGCGGGAAAGACGGGGCCACCGCGCAGTCTGCCCAGACTCAGCGCGTACGCCAGACCCTTGCAGGCCAGTACCACGACGAGGGCACTCACCGACCAGGCGTGCGGGTTCGGTGCCAGGTCCGACAAGGCAGGCATGTGCGAACCTGGGCCGTCGATTCGACCGGCACACAAGCCCTTTGAGGCGGAAGGCCAACCCCCGTGAGGCCGCTGCGGGTCTTCTCGACTGCTCGCTCGGCCGGGCGATCGTGCACCGGATCGCCCCGTACGCGCCCCCACCACGGGGGCGTGAATGGCCAAATGCGCTGGGACCGCGGCTCTTGACGGGCGCCGTCGCAGTCCCCTCGCGCCTCGCGGCGGTGCCGCGCCGGACCCGGACGCGCAGGGGGCCTCCACCGCCCGCCACCATGGCCGGAGTCTGCGGCGCGCCGACCGGCGGCCATCGTTCCGGCCGCGCAGCGGCGCCCTCCGGGCCGGGCCGGGCGCGCCCGGAATCCCGCTCGACGATTGGCCGGTTCCGGTAGATCCCGGACGGACCACCTCCGGTGGATTCTGTAGCCCCGTGCACTTCCGGCGAATCGTAGGAGGTACTGCATGTCCATCATGTCCACCACCCGCGCGGATGAGATCGTCACCGCCTGGCTCCAGGGTGCCGAGACGGCCTTCGGCGCCGACAACCCGGCCGGCCCGCTCTACGTGGGCGGTGCGGCCGGAGAGGCCGCGCTGACCGACGGCACCGAGGCGCTGCTCACCGGGTGCAGCAGCTGTACGGGCTCGCTGCACAGCTACTGCTGCTGACGAACCTCCGTACGGCACCGGACGCACCACCCGGGGAGCCCTCAGGGGCTCCCCGGCCCGACGAGGCCGACGAGCCCGACGAGCCCGACCAGGCCGACCAGGCCCGACCACGCGCAGGCCGGCCCCCGTGTGCGGAAACCCGACCCAGGCGTCAGGAGAGGACTCAGCATGGTGGAACCGGTGGCAGCAGCCCGCGCGGCCGACGGACCGCCGCCCGAGGGATGGTTCGCGGGCCCCGTGGACGCCTTCGCGGCCCCGCTGTTCGCGGAGCTGGACGACCGGATCCCAGGGATGGCCGGGTTGGCCTCCGACGAGCGGGAAGTCCTGCGCGAGGCGACGCGCGAGGCTCTCCGCCGTACCCTCCAGCTCCGGCTCAACCGGGTGCTCCTGCTGGAGCTGCGGGCTGCCGCCCTCGCCGGCGACCTGCCCGGCACCGACCCGTCCGCGCGATGGGACGCCTTCCTCCTGCAGGCCTCCACGCCCGGCTTCTCCGAGACCCTGCACCGCCGCTACCCGGCGCTGCGTCGACGGGCCTTCGCCTCCGGACGCCTGCTGACCGCGGGCGCCCTGGAGCTGGGTGCGCGGCTCGCCGCGGACCGTCGGGCCGTCGCCGGCCTGCTCGGAGGCGATCCCGGACCGCTGCGCGCCCTGGAGCTGGCCCGAGGGGACACCCACCACGGTGGCCGGGCGGTGGCGCTGCTGGTCTTCGAGACCGCCTGCGTCATGTACAAGCCGAGACCGGTGGAGGTGGACGCCGCGCTGCGCTCCTTCGTCGCCGCCGTCCCGGGCGCCGAGGACCTGGGCGTACCGAGGGTGGTGGTACGGGACGGCTACGGCTGGGCCGAGCACCTCGGTCACCGCTACTGCCGAGGCGAGGCGGAACTCGCCCGCTTCTATCGCGCCCTGGGCGGCTGGCTGGCGGTGATGCGGCTCCTGGGCGGGACCGACCTGCACGCCGAGAACCTGGTGGCCCACGGTCCGGTGCCCGCCGTCGTCGACGCCGAGGCCCTGTTCACCCCCGATGTCGAGGTTCCGCCGAGCGGGCGCGGCGACGCCGTGGACCGGGCGGCCCGGACGATCCGCAACACCGTGCTGCGCACCGGCATCCTCCCGCTGCGCACCGACGGCTACGCCCTCGCCGGCGTGGACCTCTCGGCCGCCGGTGGTCTGCCCGGTCAGCAGCCGCAGATCCGCGTCCCGGTCATCACGGACGGAGGACGGGACACCGCCCGCATGGAGGTCGCCGCGGTGGACCTGCCGCCGGCCCGCAACCACCCCAGCCCCGAGCCGGTGCTGATCCGCCACTGGGACCAGGTGCTGACCGGCTTCGACGGGCTCACCGAGGCCCTGGCGGAGCTCGACGCGGGTGGTGGACTCGACGCACTGTTGCGGGTGTTCGACGGCTGCCGGGTCCGCAGGATCCGGCGGCCCACGCAGACGTACACGGACATCGGCCGGATGCTCTGGCACCCGGCTTCGCTGCACGACCCCGACGCCGCCCTGACCCGGGCCCGGGACATCCTCCACCGCAACGCCCTCGCCGCCCCGGGCGCGCCCCTCGAACCGGCCGTGATCGACCAGGAGATAGCGGACCTCCTGGTCGGAGACATCCCCGCGTTCGGCGAACGGGTGGACGGACAACGCCTTGACGCCTTCCTCGCGGGGTGGCGGCGGGCGGACCTCACCCGTGAACGCGACACCATCCGCAGTGCCCTGGTCGGCGCCTACCTGAACGAACGCAGGCTTCCCGACCGGGTACGGACGCCCGCCCGCGCGCCGCACGCCGAGGACCTGGACCGGCGGCGCCGGGCGCTGGCGGCCGAGGCCGTGCGGACGGTCTGCGAGGCGGCCGTGCGCGGCGCCGACTCCGCCGCCACCTGGATCAGTCCCGTGCTCACGGACTACGGCTGGGCCGTCCGCCCGCTGGGCGCGGACCTTTACACCGGGCAGGGCGGCGTCGCCCTCGCCCTCGCGGAGTACCAGCGGGAGCAGCGGGCCGGCCGAGCCGATCCGGTGGCCGGTGTCGAGTCCGTGCTGACCGGCACCCTGGAGGTACTGTCCGCCACCGAGGACACCACGCCGACCCGCCAGCTCGGCGGGTTCACCGGGATCGCCTCGCAGGTGTGGACCTGGGCCGCACTGCACCGCCTCCTCGGTACGCCCGGGCTGCTCGACCGGGCCCGCGCCAGGGCCGCGCTGCTGACCCCGGAGGCCATCGCCGAGGACCGTGCCCTCGACGTGCTCAGCGGCGCGGCCGGCGCGGTCGTCCCCCTGCTCGACCTCGCCGAAATCACCGGCGAGGAGCGGTGGTTGGAAGCTGCCGCGGCGGCCGGTCGGCATCTGGAGCGGAGCGCGGTCGTCGACGACCGCGGGGCACGGTGGTCCACGGTGATGTTCCCCGAGGGCATCGGCGGATTCGCCCATGGCGCCACCGGCGCAGGGTGGGCGCTCACCAGGCTTGCCCTCTCGTCCGCCGGGGGCCCGGCCGACCGGCGGCGGTGGTACGAACTCGGCACTCTGGCACACGACTTCGAGGAGTCGCTGTACGCGCCGGAGGCAGGCGCCTGGGTCGATGCGCGGATCGGAGGAGACGTCGACCATCCCACCGCATGGTGCCACGGCAGCACGGGCATCGGACTGGCCGCCCTCGACCTCTACCGGCGCACGGGCGATCCTCGCCACCTGGACACCGCGCTCCGCTCGGGGCCGGCCGGCCTGCGCGAGGGGTTCGGCTGGAGCCACACCCTCTGTCACGGCGACCTCGGACTCTGGGAGCTCCTGCACCACCTGCGCGGCCTGAAGGGGTACGAGGGACCGTCCGCCGCACAGGCCGACGCAGAGCTGATCACCGGCATCGAGCAGCGCGGTCCGGTCGGAGGCCTCGCCAAGGAGGCGTTCGCACCCGGTCTGCTCCCCGGGCTGTCCGGGGTGGTGCACCACCTGCTCCGCATGCACCCCGACGCACGCCTGAGCTCGCCGCTCCTCCTGGCCCACCCCGAGCGGCCGGACACCACCTGACGCGATCGCCTGTCTCGGATGTCGAACGGCGGCGGACTCCGCGAGCGGGTCGGCCGCCGGCCCAGGGGAGTGACCCGCTCGCGGATCGGCCGTCATCGACGGAGCCGTAGTCGGTCGGCGGCGCCTCGCCTTACCGTGGACGCCCTGGCGTTGCCGACCCCCGCCACCCCTCCCGCTCCCGCCGTCTGCTGGAGGTCGTCGCCGACCAGGACCTCGCCTTTCCGCCCGGCAGTCGCTACGGCTGATCGAATTCGGACGACGTCGCGGTCGCGCTGATCACCGAACGGGCCACGGGGCACCCGCACGGGAAGTTCGTCTGTGTCTTCCTGGACCAATGGGGCTCCTGAGACCGGCTTCCACGGCCGCGCCACGGTCGGGCCACGACCGGGCCATGGCTGGGAAGCCTCGACGACGGTGCAGGGCGCGATGATGGCCGAAAGCAGCGTGGGCTGGGGTGAACCGGGTGATACGCGCTGGTAACTTACGCGAGTTGATCAAGGTCGAGGCCCCTCCGCGGAGTCTCGGCCCGAGCCACCCCCCAAGCAAGGAACCGCATTGGCCCTCACCATCCGCACGACGGCCCTTCCACTCGCCCTCTCCGCCCTCTTGCTGTCCGCGACCCCCGTGTTCGCCGACGCGCCCACTCCGCCCACTCCGCACCTGGACGCGGTGGAGCAGTCCCTGCGCCAGGTCTCTCCGGGTCTGGAGGGCTCCGTCTGGGAGCGCACGACGGGGAACAGACTGGGCGCCTCCACCCCCGGCGCCCCCGACTGGCTGCTCCAGACCCCCGGCTGCTGGGGCGATCCCACCTGCGCCGACCGTTCAGGCTCCCGGCGCCTGCTGGAGAAGGTGCGCGAAGACATCGCGAACGCCCGTCACAGCGTGGACATATCCACTCTGGCCCCGTTCCCCGACGGAGCCTTCCAGGACGCGATCGTGGCCGGCCTGAAGGAGGCCGCGCAGAAGGGCAACCGGCTTCAGGTTCGCATCCTGGTCGGTGCCGCACCCCTCTACCACGCCAACGTGATTCCGTCCGCCTACCGCGACGAGCTGGTGGCCAAGCTCGGTCCGGCGGCCGCGAGCGTCACTCTCGACGTGGCCTCGATGACGACGTCGAAGACCGGCTTCTCCTGGAACCACTCCAAGCTGGTGGTGGTCGACGGGAACTCGGTGATCACCGGCGGCATCAACAGCTGGAAGGACGACTACCTCGACACCACCCACCCGGTGAACGACGTCGACCTCGCGCTGTCCGGCCCGGCGGCGGGCTCCGCCGGACGCTACCTCGACACGCTGTGGGACTGGACCTGTCGCAACAAGAACAACTGGACCGCCGTCTGGTTCGCCTCCTCCAACGGCGCGGGCTGCCTGCCCACGCTGCCCCGGCCTGCCGCCCCGCCCGCCGAAGGTGACATTCCAGCCCTCGCGGTGGGCGGCCTCGGCGTCGGGATCCGGCAGAGCGACCCGTCCTCGTCGTTCCATCCCGTCCTGCCGAGGGCCGCCGACACCACCTGTGGATTCGGTGTGTCCGACCACACCAACTCCGACCGCGACTACGACACGGTCAACCCGGAGGAGAGCGCCCTGCGAGCACTGGTCGCGAGCGCGACCGAGCACGTCGAGATCTCGCAGCAGGACCTGAACGCGACCTGCCCGCCGCTGCCCCGCTACGACATCCGGCTCTACGACACCCTCGCCGCGAAACTCGCCGCCGGCGTGAAGGTGCGCATCGTCGTCAGCGACCCGGCCAACCGGGGCGCCATCGGCAGCGGCGGCTATTCGCAGATCAAGTCGTTGTCCGAGGTGAGCGACGCCCTGCGCGGCCGCCTTACGGCCCTGACGGGTGACGTGCCGAAGGCAAGGGCCGCGATGTGCCAGAACCTGCAGCTCGCGACCTTCCGCGCCTCGGACAAGCCGACGTGGGCGGACGGCAAGCCGTACGCCCAGCACCACAAGCTGGTCTCGGTGGACGACTCGGCCTTCTACATCGGTTCGAAGAACCTGTACCCCTCCTGGCTCCAGGACTTCGGCTACGTGATCGAAAGCCCCGCCGCCGCGCGCCAGCTGGCGGACGGGCTCCTCGCGCCGCAGTGGAAGTACTCGCAGGCCACGGCGACGTACGACTACACGCGCGGCGTCTGCCAGGGCTGACGCCCGCCCGACCGGTACCTCGGAGCACCTGGGCGCACCTCGGGTCAGCGTGTCCGCCGGCCCGAGGTGCCACCGGCACCGCGCACGCCGTCGTCGCAGTCGCAGCGGTCGGACAGGGAGCGGTGCCAGAACAGCCGTCAGCCGGTCATCGAGTTGGCGCGGACCTCGCCGCCGTACTTGCGGTTCGTCGACCACCAGCAGCGGGTTGAGCACGCTGAGCGCTCCCGCGGCCGTGACCGTCCTGACCGGTGGAAGGGGTGTCACCACAGGCAAGGAGTGGACGGATGACGGCAGCGGGCCGCGTATGGTCCGGATCTTCGTGAGAGGTGGTGACGGTGCGGGCGACGCCGGGCAGGGCCGCCGTATGGGGCCTGGACTCGGGGGTGCTGCCGCTCGCCTACATCCGGCGGCTGTCGGGGGCCGACGGCGGCGCCTGAGGGGGCGTCGCCCGCGACCGGCTATGCCGCAACCGCCTCGGTCGCCGTGGACGGCTGACGCTCGCTCACCGTGCGGCCGCCCCAGACTCCGTACGGCTCAGCCACGCTGACGGCATGCTGCAGGCACTGGGCCCGTACGGGGCACCGGTCGCAGACCGCTTTGGCGGCCTCCTCGCGTTTCGCCCGGCTCTTGCCGCGCTCACCCTCCGGGTGGAAGAACACCTCGGTGCCCAGACCGCGGCACGCGGCCGCCCTCTGCCAGGCCCACTGATGCTCCGCCCGCCCGGGGAGGTGCGATGTCTTCGACATGCCAGCCCACTCCTTCGCTCCGGTGGCCGAACGGTCCTCTTCTCCCGTCTGGCCGTGAAGCCCCGCGCGAAACGTGCAAACGACAGGTCGGCCAGTCGGCCGACGGCCCTCGGTCCGCGGACCGTCGCCGCCGCATGGGCGCCGAGGACGCGCTCCACGAGCGCTGCGTCGGACCTTCCCCGCTCGGACACGGCCCGGTCGACCCGTTCGCCGAAGGTGGCCGTGTCGTGGCTGTCGACGCCCGCCGCGCGGTCGACCGGACGCCGGTTCATCAGGTGGGGTTCGTCGGCCAGTGCCACCTGCCGTGCGGCGTCCTCGTCGTGATGCACCTTCACGTTGAACTCGTCCTTGCCGGCGAGCACCTCCAGCCGTGCCAGGTAGCGGTCGTGGCGTTCCTCCGGGATGGCGGCGACGGTCTCGTCGTCGGGAGAGATCCCTCCGAACCTCAGCGGCAGGACCGTGCCGTCCTTGCCGGCCTCGATCACGACGTGCAGATGCGCCAGCAGATCGCGTCGCCGCGGAACGAGTTCGGCCGGGGCGTCGCTGCACAGGGCCACCAGGTCGCCGCCGCGTACGGCGCGCACGGGCCTGGGCGGGTCGCCCACCCCCTCGATGTCGCCGGACAGCTTCCGGCCGGCCGGGGCTATGCCGTAGACATACGTGGTCATCGTCTCCCCTCTCGTCCGGTGCGTGTCGTCTCCGCCCCGTCGTTACGGGTCCTGGCGGAGGGCCTCGGGAACGCCCGGGCCCCGATCAGGCGCCGGGGGCTGGGGGCACGCGTGGGACCGGGTGATGTCGTGGGGGCGGTTCGGTGTCGTGGTCCTCTCCCGTGTTACCGGCTGTCCTGCCCTCAAACCGGGCAGGGTTCTCGGTCACCGGCGGAGTCTTGCGCCGCGCCGGTGGGAGCGAGTACATGTCGAACATGGACATGCCAATCCAGAAGATCCGCCCCGGCAGGGGCCCACGGTTACGAGTGCGCTCGGTCGGGACTGCTTCCTCTCTGAGGGCCGGACCGCTCGCCGTGGTCCTGCTCCTCCTGGTGAGCCTCGTCGGAACACCCGCCGTGGCCAGTGCCGCGCCACCCGACGCCCCCGCCCGTGCGTTCGTTGCGACGTCGAACGCGAGCGGCGCGGCCGTGGCCCAGGCCCGCGAGCGCTGGGGCGACCGGCGGCTCGACGAGGTCTCCTTCCTCGGCACCCACAATGCGTTCACCAACTACGAGGATTCCCGCTGGAGTTCGGTGTCGCAGTCCGAGTCCCTGCGCCATCAGCTCGACAACGGGGTACGAGGCCTCAGCCTGGACACGCATGGGTACGAGCGCAGCACCTGGCTCTGCGTCGTCAGCTTCGGCAGCGACTGCTACCCGAGCGACGTCTACCTCTGCCATGGCGACTGCAAGACCTTCGCGGGGGCCACGTACGCGCTGCCCCGGCAGTCCTTCCAGAGCAGCATGCAGACAGTGGTGGACTTCCTCGCGGCGAACCCCCAAGAGGTCGTGACCGTCTTCCTGGAGGACTACGTCAGCGCCCAGCAGCTGGGCGACTCGCTCGGGCGGGTACGCGGCCTCGACCAGCTGCTCTTCCGGCCCGAAGCGTGGAACGTGCGCGGGCAGGGGTGGCCGAGGATGACCGAACTCGTCGGCGCGGGGAAGCGCCTGCTGATCTTCAGCGACGCACCCGACCGTGAGTATCTCGGTGTCATGTACGACAAGGCCTGGACCGTCAGCAACTTCTGGAGCCTCGGCGACCTCGGCAACGACCTCTCCTGCGTCAGCCGGTGGTCCGACGTGCCGCTGGACCGTCAGGAGCCCGGCTTCCGGCGGCTCTTCACCATGAGCCACCACCGGAACGTACCCACAGTCATCAACGCCGCCCTCGACAACGGGACCAAGCTTCGGGACCGCGTCACCCAGCAGTGCCGCGCGGCGGCGGGCGGCCGTGACCCGAACTTCGTCTCGGTCGACTTCCACCGGGTGTCCGACAGCAGCGGCCACACGCCTGCCTCGATCGTCGCGGAACTGAACGCCCGGAACTGAGGCCCCGGCCACCCGCTGCGGGCCGAAGTGCGGAAGCGGTCCCGCCGATCCCTCGGGCATGACTCCCGCGAGCGTGACTGGCTGTGCCCGAGGAGCTCGCCGTCGACCTGGGGGTCATGCGCCCGCTGGGCACTGTGGGTCGGCGGGCCCGTGGTCGTCGTGCCGCTGCTCCTGGTGCCTTCGCGGGCGGTTGGTCCCCGGCAGCCCTGATGTGGGCGGTCCTGGGTGTCGCCCACTGGCCCTGGCTGTACGTGAGACTGACCACGCGCCGTACCGAGTGGTGCGCCGCTCCGATGTGACCTCTCCCCGTGCGGTGGACCGCGCCCTGCGGATGCCGGCCGGATCCCGCTGCGGATGCCCGCGGCGCGCGATGCGGATAGTGTCGATGGGCGCGCCGCGACCGAGGAGGTGTTCCGTGCGCGCCGCGGCGACGGCAGCGCTGGTTCGCCGTGGAGTGGCCCCCAGGCTGTGACTCGCCGTGCTGCGGCATCCTCACCTGGTCAAGGAGCGTAGTCGATGTGGCCCGCAACCGCCGTCTGATCCTCAGCTCACCGTCCGAGGTCTGGAACCTGCTGTCCGACGGCCATCGCTACGGAGAATGGGTGACGGGTACCCAGCAGGTCCTCGCTGCGGACACGCACTGGCCCCAGGTGGGCGCACGCCTGCGCGTCCGGGTCGGCGTGGGTCCCCTCACCCTCGACGACACGTGCGTCGTCCGCATCTGCGATCCGGTGCACCGGCTGGAGCTGGAGGCCAGGGCCCATCCGTTCGGTGCGGCACGCATCGCCATGAACCTGATCCCCTGGGGCGACAACACACTGTTCATCCTGGACTGGCATCCGCTCCGCGGTCCTGGTACCCGGATGCATGGACTGCCGGTGGACTACGTCGTCGCGGTCCGCAACGGCATGATGCTGACCAAGCTGTCGCGGATCGCGGTGCGCGAGCGCGGCGAAGTGGACAGCCGCCGCACGCAGGACGCACGCGGCTGAGAGACGCCCGGGCGACGGCAGAGTCCGTGCCGGGGCGTGGTCGGCGGGCGACGGTCCGCAGGTCTCACTCCATGAGCTCCTGGCCGGCCTGACGGATCTGACCGCCGCGACACAACTCGGTCTGCGAAAGGGCGGCCATCCCGGCGCCTCCGCCGGACGGGGTACTTCGGCAGCGTCGTCGAACACTGCGCACGCCATTGCTTCGGCGACTCGGTAGCTTCTCGACCAGGTGCTCTCGCACAAGGATGCCCAGCGGCGCCCCGTGAGGGCGTGGCGGCGGGTCCCGGCAGCCGGGCCTTGCCGTGACCGCTGACGAGGTCGAAGACGCGCCCGTCAGCGTGCTGCTCGCCGCCGCTGCCAAGGCGGAGCTGCTCGTCGTGGGGTCACATGGGTTGGGTAGCGTCCGCGGGTTCATCGTCGGTTCGGTAGGGCAGGAGGTCATCGCGGAAGCCGAGCGTCCAGTGGTTCTCGTTCGCCCCGGATACGAGAAGGACGGCTCCGGTGCGTCCGAGGGGAGCAGCCGCCGGAAGGTGGTGCTCGGTCTGGATGTGAACGAAGTCAAGGACGAGCTGCTGTCCTTCGCGTTCGATTTCGCCGGGCGGCACCACGTCCCGCTGGAGATCGTGCACACATGGCATGAATCCTTCGTTCACCACTCCAGCGCGGCCGCGAAGGACGAGAGGGCGGCAGCGCTTGCCGACGCGGTTCGACCGTTCCGGGACAGGTTTCCGGCGACGGAGGTGGCGGAGGTGTCCGCTTCGGGACGGGCAGCCGAACATCTCATCGAGGCCGCGTCGGACGCGCGCCTCGTGGTCGTCGGCCGCCGGAGGGCAGCCAGGGGCGCTCACATCGGATCGGTCACCCACGCCGTCATCCACCACGCCTCCTGCCCTGTCGCAGTCGTACCGCACACCTGACGGATGGGGACATCGGACGTATTCGCTGGTGGGGCCCTCGGTCATGACCTCCTCCGGAGCCCCCACCCACCCAAGCTGCGGTTCAGCTGGTGCGTCGCAGGGCCGGTGGGGTCCAGGCGCCGGTGAGGGCCGGCTGCTGGGGCCAGTACAGGCGCAGGAAGACGTTGAAGCTGCCTGCGGGTGCGGGTAGCCAGTTGCTTTCGCGCTCGGTTCCGGGGCTTTCGTGCTGGACGTAGATGTCCAGGGAGCCGTCGGGGTTGGTCCGCATACCGCTGCGGTCGCCGATCGCGTAGCGGTTCAGCGGGTTGTCGGCGAAGAGCTGATGCTCATTCATCATCGTGAGGGACCAGAAGCCGTCGACGGGCGGGGTTTCGCCGGCGCCGAAGTGCAGCACGTAGGTGTGGGCACCGTCGAGAGGCCGGCCGTCGGCATCGGTGGTGGCGTGCGGGTACAGGGCGTCGGCGTCGAGGTTGGCTCCGTACCCGAACCGGGTGATGACCGCGCGCTTGGCGTAGTCGGTTCCGTAATCACCCAGGCCTCGGTGCACGGTCCACCCACCGGAGTTCGCGGACTCCGCTCGGGTGAGCAGATCGCGCAGGACCCCCGGGCCGCGCCGCGCTCCCGCGTCCAGGGTGGCGAGCTCCTCGGGGGACAGGTCGTCCAGGCTCGCGCCGGGTGTGATACCGAGCTTGGCGAATCTGCCCAGGACCGGAGCATCGGCCGGGCCGGGAGGGTTGTCGACCATCATCCGGTTGAGGAGGGTGAAGTACTCGCGACCGCTGAGAGTGTGGACCTTGTCGACGGGCGGCGTCGTGGTGTCGGCATCGGGGGGAACGGGGACATCGGTGGGAGGGTTGTAGTCATCGGGGTCGCCGGTCCACTCCGACAGCGGGATCAGGCGCGTGGCGTCCTGGAGCCGGTTGACGGAGGGGAAGTCCGACGGGCCGCTGGTCGCGTACCGGGCGGTGATCCAGTTCACGACGGTCGGCGACTTCAACAGGGTCAGGCCGGGCGGGGTCGCGCCCGACCAGGAAGGCCCGGCGATCAGGAAGGGGCCGGCGGACGGGCCGTTCTTGCGCCGGCCGACGACGGCGCAGACATCGGACCAGGCGTCCAGGATCGGGACCATCCAGAAGCGGTCGCCGAAGTCGGGCAGGGTCAGCACGAGAGGCTCGTCGGACAGGTCGAGCCAGGCACTGGAGTACAGGGTGTCGGCGTTCGGTGAGACGACCTCGGTGAAGGAGGCGTCCGGGGTGGCGCGCATGTAGCAGAACTGGTTGACCGGGGCCTTCCGACGCGCGTCGTCCCGGGCCGGAACCGCCGACATGGAGCCTTTCGTCATGGCAGCCGTGACCAGGGGGTACCCGTAGATCCACGCCTCCGTGGCCAGCTTCTCAAGCGACTCATCTGCCATCGGCTTCTCCCAGGAGCTTCTGCGAACTCTGTCGGCCCGACGCTATGAGCGCCACCCGCCTTCCCGCGCGGCGAGTCCGCCGGACGGGTGACGCGGACGTAAGCGTCGGATCTGACCGGCAACGAACAGTTGCGATGGGCGGCGTTGCTGACGAGCGAGGCGTTGGCGGAGGCGTCGGGGGGTGAGCGGCACGGACGGACGTGTGCGGGCCCACTACGAGGGGTACTTCCCACCGATGCCCTGGTGGTCGGGCTGTTGCGCGATGGCCCGGCGGGCCGGGTCGGTGAACTCCCGGTCGATCGACTCCTGCAGCAGGCTGATCTCCGTCCGCACGGCGGCGTGCTGAGACGGCGGCAAGCTGTCGAGCAGGCCCTCGAGCATGGCGTGGAGCCGTCGGCAGACCTGAACGGACGACCTTCCGTACTCGCGGATCTCGCACACGGCGAGCTGGAGGAAGTTCTCCCAGTCACGCCCAGGGAGCACGAGCCGGGCGCGCTCGTGGGGATCGGCCAGGACATATCGCCCGGGGAGGCGTGTGCTGCCGACCGTGTGCAGGAAGGACTCGATGTAATTGATCACCTGCACTGCGGTCGTGGGGTCGTTCACCGCAGGGGAGAGGGCCCTGATGGCGATGTCGACGAGGATCCTCAGGGCGAAGGCGGGGTCCTGCTCGATGGTGCGCTCGGCGCCGAGGGCGACGAGGGCGGTCACCCGGTCCGGGTCCGGCGGCGACGTGCCCCCGTGGACCTCGATGAGGACAGTGCCGGGCGGTACGGAGTCGCCGATCAGCCGGGTCACGACGAAGACGCAGTCGTGGCGCGTCGCCTCCGCGACCAGCCCGGCCACGTCGAACGCCTGGATGGTTCCACCACGTCCGGAACGCAGGCGCATCACCGGACGGCCGGACGGCACGGTTCCGTCTCCGTGCGGCGCCGCGCCCCGGATCGCCGCGGCCCCTCTCCTGAAGACGGCCTCCCCCATCCGGGTGACCAGCTCGGCGATGGCCACCGGTCGGAGATTGTGGGTGAACCTGTTGAGGTAGATGAGCAGGAGCACGAGGCTGACGGCCACCGCCATACCGGCCAGGGTGACCCCGAGATCGGGGACGGAGTCGGTCTCGACGCTGCGCAGCAGGGAGAAGGCGAACGCGAACGTCCCGGTGAAGGTCGCCAGCACCGCCTTCTGCAGCCGGTCCCGATACCACAGGCGCATGTAGCGAGGGGAGAGGGTGCCCGTCGCCTGCTGCACGACGAGTACGCCGATGGTGACGACGAATCCGAGCAACGCCACCATCGCCCCCACGATGGCGGAGAGCACGCCGCTCGCCGTCGTCGCGGAGTAGTGCCAGCCGCTCGGGATCCAGTCCGAGTCGTCGGCGGTGAGCGCGAGCTCAGCGAGGAGGACACCGAGGACGAGACCGAACAACGGCACGATCCACAGGCTTGCCTTGACGTATTGCCGCAGCCTGAACCTGGCTGCCCAGGACGTCAGGACGCTCATGTCACGCCTCCTTCACCCGGAGGAGTCCGGTGCTCACGAGGCACATGAGACCGCGGGCTCCCTCAGCGGGAGCGCTGCCACCCCACGGTAGAACCCTTCTCGGAGCGGCGCAGCGGCTGGAGCTCCCGTCATCGCCCGGTGCGACTCGCTCGCCAGGACGGGACGACACCGTCGGCCTAATCCGGCCGAACGGCGCCTTGACCGCCCCGGGCGCCGTGTAACGGTGCCCGATCGTTGTCTGACGGCGCCGCCCCGATGGGCGCGCTGGCGCGCACCGCGGGAGCCATTCGGGCCGACGCGGTCGTCCCGGCAGCTCGTCAGGCGAGGACGTTGACGGCACGGGCGAGTTCAGGCAGCTGCCTGCGTCAGGCGACCAGTTCGTAAATGCTCCGGGCCGTCAGCCACAGGCCGACCAGCAGGGAGAGCGTGACCACCAGCTGTTCCTGGTGCCGCTCCAGCCAGCTCCGTAGGGCGTTCAAGCGGGCGTGCGCGGCCGCGGGCACCCAGACCGTGTACATCTCCATGACGATGAGGCTGAGTGTGGCCAGCAGGCAGTAGCCGGTCAGTACGAGCCAGTCGGTGAGGGTCGAGAGGTCCGCGTCGATGGCGGTCGCGGCGCCGGCGCCGACCAGGCCCCAGGGCTGCAACAGCCACGCCAGACCGGCTGCCGCGACCGGGGATGCGTTGTCGATCCGGGCGGCCCAGCGTGGCGGGCCGTGCGGGCGGGGCGGTCGGCGGTGCCGGTACGCGCCGAACGCCACCAGTGCCAGGCCGATGGCGAGTTTCGCGGCGATCGTGGCGGTCGAGGGCGCGCTATGACGGGCCGGGGGCTGACCGCCGGTCAGCAGCACGACGAGGGCGATCACCGCGACCAGGTTGGCCAGCCACGACAACAGGAACGCCAGACCCTGACGAACGCCGCCCCGCGAGGAGAGCAGCAGGATGAAGGCGCTGTTGTGCAACGGCCCGAGGGTGATGGCCGTACCGATCACCATCAGGTCGAGGACCATCGGACCAGTCGCTCCTGGGTCTCGGCGCTGTTCGCCACGTATGGACAGAGAGGGTAGGGGTGAGGCGTTGCTACGGGACCGCGTTCCGACTCTGCAGGCGGCTGCCCGGCCGGTCAAGCAGGCCACGCCCGTGAAGCCTCGTCGGTCCGTTCGAAGGCGCACCGTCGCTCACGTCTGCATCGGCTTCACCGAGGCCACGGCAAGGCGATCCTGGGCGCCACCAGCCATCTCTTCAGCCTGGCCGCGTCTGCCACGGTCCGACCTCGCGGGAAGCTTCCTTGTCCGTTGCGGCCGGGCCGACGGGGGCGGCCGTGTTCAGGCTCAGCGGACCCTGATCCGGACCTGAGCAGGGTCCGGCTGCAAGGGGCGCCGCCTCGGTGGGTGATCGACCGGCGTCGGGCAGTAGGCAGACGCTGGTGCGGTCCGGTGCTTCCGGGGAGACGATGGGAAGCATGGAGGATGCCCATCCGCCGACCACTTATGGCGGGCGGCTGAGCGAGTTCACCGCAACGCCGTTCCTGCTCGTGGGCGGCGGGCGGGTGCGTGGGTGTGCCACTACGACCCCGTGAAGTGCGGTCGGGACTCACCCGCGGGGAGGCGAGCGATGAGTGAGCCGAACCCGGTCGACGACCTGGTCAGCGCCGCGGCCCAGGACGCCGGCGGCTGGCTGGGCGCGCTTCCGGTGGCGCAGGTCGCCACCGGCGCCGATGGAACGATCGTTCGCTGGAATCGGGCCGCCGAGGGGCTGCTCGGCTACAGCCCGCAGCAGGTGATCGGGAGGCACATCGCCGAGCTGTTGCACCCGGGCGCGGACAGCAGCCTCGGCCGGTCGCTGTGGGAGGCCGCGGCCGGCGGGCGGGGAGTCATGGGCACGGTGACCGCCTGGCACCGCGACGGACACCCCGTGGAAGTGGAGATCTGGGCAAGCCCCGTTCCCGACCGGCGTAACGACGCCTCCGCGGTCCTGCTCTTCGCCGCCGAGGCCCACGCCGCGCGGCGTATCCGCGGATCGTCGGCCGTGTGGGACGGGCTGTTCGCCCGCTCCCCGGTCGGTATCGCCGTCCTGGACACGCAGCTGCGGTTCCTCCGCGTCAACCCGGCCTTGGAGAGGATGAACGGCCTGTCGGAGTCGGCCCACATCGGTCGGCGCCTGTCCCAGCTCCTGCCCGAGGTGAACGCCGAGGACATGGAAGCCGCGATGAGGCAGGTCCTGGACAGCGGGGAGCCGGTCCTGGACCGCCGCCGCATCGGCCGCACACCGTCCGAGCCCGACGTCGACCGCGTGTGGTCGTGCTCCTACGTACGCGTGGAGGATCCGGGCGGCCGGCCGATCGGGGTCATCGCCTCGCTGCTCGACATCACCGACCAGCAGCAGGCTCACGTCGAAGCCGAGGCGGGACGGCGCAGGCTCGCACTGCTCAGCGAGGCGTCCATCCGGATTGGCTCCAGCCTGGAAGTGGAACGCACCGCCCAGGAACTCGCCGACCTCGCCGTCCCCCGCTTCGCCGACGCCGTCACCGTCGACGTCCTGGACTCCCTTGCCCGCGGCGACGAGCCCGGCATGGGCCTGGCCGGCGGGGTCGCCCTGCGCCGCCTGGGCAAGTCCCCGTTGACCGGGTCCGCGATCACCGACGTTCTCGCCCCCCTCGGCCGCACCCTCGATTTCCCCGCGGCAGCCCCGTACACCCAGGCTCTCTCCAGACGCCAGCCGTTCCTGCTGGCCACCCTCGACGAGAAAGCCATAGCCCCCGCCGCCCGCTACACCACCAGGCCGGCGCAGCTGCTGCAGCTCGGCGTGCACGCGTTCATGATGGCCCCGCTCTTCGCGCGGGACCTGGTACTCGGCGTGGCCTCCTTCTACCGAACCCGTCCGATCGGTCCCTTCACCTCCGACGACGTGACCCTGGCCGGCGAGCTCGCCGCTCGTGCCGCCCTCAGCATCGACAACGCCCGCCTGTACCACCGCGAACACGACACCGCACTGACCCTGCAGCGCAGCATGCTGCCCCAGCACATCAGCCCACCGGCCGGGCTCGAGGTCGCCCACCGCTACCTGCCCGCCAGCGACGTCAACGAGGTCGGCGGCGACTGGTACGACGTGCTCAACCTGCCAGGCGGGAAGGCGGCCCTGCTCATCGGTGACGTCATGGGGCACGGCACACAGGCCGCAGCCGTGATGGGACGGCTCTCCGCCAGCGTCCGGGCACTCGCCAGGCTCGACATCGAACCCGAAGAACTGCTCCATCAGCTGGAGGCGGCGCTCGACGACCTCGCCGAGCCGATGCTCGCCACCTTCCTCTACGCGGTGATCGACCTGGCAACCGGTCGCTGCCGCATCACCCGCGCCGGGCACCCGCCGCCCGCCACCGTCAGCCCCGAAGGCACCGCCGATCTCCTCGACCTGCCGCCCGGCACCCCGCTCGGCGTCGGCGGCACCCGCTTCACCACCGTCGAGACCACCCTGCAACCGGGCAGCCTCCTCGTTCTGTACACCGACGGCCTCATCGAGTCCCGCGGCAGTGACATCGACGAGCGTCTCGCCGAACTCACCCATCTGCTCGCCCAACCCCACCCGGCCCTGACCGGACTGTGCGACAGCCTCCTCGCCCATCTCGTGCCGGGCTCCGCGGACGACGACATCGCCTTGCTGGTCGCCCGATTCACCGGCGGCAGGTTGCCCGCGTCACCGGGTGAGGTCAAGTGAGGTCACCAGGTCCGCGGGCGTCATCCACGGCTGTACCCAGCCAGTCGGGTGATCTCTCTTGTGACGAGATGGCGTAGGGGACATCCGGGTGGATGTCCTCCTTGTTCGCAACTGTCCTCAGTCCCTGCGCCGTCGTCCTCTGCAGTTGCACGACGACTGAGGAGGCACTCATGACTGGGTTTCAGGCGTTCGCCACTGCTCCCGCCGCACTGGTGGATCTCGACCCGTACCGCTTCCCTGCCACGTTCATCGACGACCGGCCCGCGGAGACGCCGACGGCTTGCGGCACCATGGGCTTCGGCGACTACCCGCTGCCGGCGCCCGCGCCCTCGAGCCGGCTGTCCATGACCCTGGAGCCGGCCGACCTCCGCCGGCTGGAGCTGCACGCCGCGCTCACCACAGCAGGTATCGCGCCCCGGCCGGGGGACCTCGACGCCATCGAGGCCCTGTGCACGCTGGACGACGCCACCCACATCGCGCTCCGCCGCTGGCTCAGCGGGTGTGACAACCGCTGACACATCACAAGAGAGGCCGAATCCGCCACCCTCCGCCTCCCTGTCCATGGCGCTCCTGGTCCGGGATAGTCGGCCCCTTCGTCAGCTGATCCCGGGAACGAGGTAGCAGATGAATCCGTCTTTGTGGTCGGCTCGGTGGCTGGCTTCTGTCCAACTCGTGCTCCTGACGACTCCAGGCGGCCCCGCCACGAGATGGGAACGGCCCGCTCGATATCTGACAACCGGGACCTGGCCGGCCGTACCCGACCCCGGCCGGAGGGTGACCGGGCTTTCCTGGCTCGTCCCACCCGACGGACGCGGACCGCTTTTCTCCCCACGGGACGTGTACCGCGCGCTCACGCCACGCGTATCGGCGAAATGAAGGGGGGAGCGAGGAAGGGGAGCGGCCGCGCCTCGAGGCTCCGGAGGTTTCTCCACCCGCGAACCTCTGGGACTGGGCTGAGGTCTGCTCGTCTCGGATACTTCTCCGCGCTGCTACGGCGCCTGGCCTGGGGCGCCCGCCACGACGTCTACCGATTAAGGGGCAGGTTGCCGGAGGCTTCACAGCCGGAGGAGCGCTGATGACGCGAGTCGGAGATTCGTCGGCAGAAAGCGGCGACCTTGTCGAGGATCTCGTCGGCGGTCTTCGTCCAGACGAACGGTCTGGGGTGCTCGTTCCAGTCGGCGAGCCAGGACCGGATGTCGCGTTCAAGGGCCTGGACCGAGCGGTGGACGCCGCGCTGGCTGGGATCGGTCCAGGGCCTGGGTCTGCGACCTCTCGCCGCCGCCAGGTGCGGACCGTGTCAGGAGCGATCCGCAGCCGACGCGACACCTCCATGATCGAGTGGCCCTCGGCGCACTCCAGCACGATGCGCGACTGCCGAGTAGCCCTTGTCGGCGATGACTCGGTCGGGCCGGGTCCGGGGTCTGCCCGACCCCGGCCGGGCGACCTTGATCCGGTCCATGACCGCTTCGAACCGGTCGGGCGGGCATCGCGGGCACCCGCGGCGGCTCCAACCGCTTGGAGGAGGAACCGGTGAAACCGCACACGCTGCAGGCCGGTGGCGGCGTGGCCGGTCAGCGCGGGGCGTTCGGGTGGTGGACGCTGAGGCTGCCGTGGGCCGACAGGGCGTCGGCCAGGTCGCCGGGCGCGTGCCGCAGCGTGGCGTCCAGGAAGGCGAGCGTGGTTGCGGCGACGACGCGGGGGCTCCCGGTGCGGCCGAGGGAGCCGACGATCGAGGGCACCGGCGGTAGGTACAGCGGGCCGTCCATGAAGGTGAGGTGAGCGGCGCCGGGGACGGTGAGCCGGTAGCTCGTCGCGGTGTCGGATGCGAGGGCCTCGTCGAGGCGGGGCAGGTATCGCGGGTCGGTGCTCGGGGTGATGGCCTGCGTGAGTGCGAGCACCGGCTGGTGGAGGGCCGGGGAGGCGGGGCCGTGGGGGTAGCCGTCCAGGTCGATGACGGCGGCGAACCGGGGGTCCTGCCGGGCTGCCTGCAGGGCGGCGGCACCGCCCATGGAGTGGCCGGTCGCCACGGCCCGGCCGGTGTCCAGGCGTCCGGCCAGCGGGTCGCGCCCGGTCGACGGGTCACGTCCGCCCAGCGGGGCGGCGATCGCGCCGCGGTCCAGGCGCTCGAGCTGGGTGAGGACGAAGCCGAGGTCAGTGGCCCTGACGGCCGTCCAGCCGGCCGCGAGCTCCTCGTCCGCGTCCCGGTCGCCGGTGGAGGCGGTCACGGCACGGATGGTCCGGCCGTCGTCCAGGACGACCGCCGCGGAGTCGTACGGGTGGTCGAGGGCGGCCACCGCGTAGCCGTGACTGGCCAGTTCCTCCGCCCAGGCGGTGTTCTGGGTGCGCACCCCGCCCGCCCCGGGAGAGAACAGCACGACAGGGAACCGTTCGCGCCCACCGACCACCGGGGCGTGGAAGACCGCGTGGGTGCGGGCCTGCGGCACGCCGTCGACCAGGAAGCCGGGCAGGCCGACGGCACGGGCCAGGGCATCGGAGACGGTGCGCGCCTCCTGCCCCGTGCGTCCGAGGTACTGGGCCCGCTGCGCGCCCGCGGGGCTCCGCTGTGCGGGGTACCAGAGCTGGACCACGACCGTGCGCCGGTCGTCCGGGTCGGCGGTGAAGGTCTCCGGGCGGTTCGGGTCGGTCCACTGCACCACCCGGGTGCCGACGGCGAAGGAGCCCGACGGCTCGGGGAACACGGGTACGGGAAGTGCCCAAGCGGCCACCGGCCCGGCGGCGATCAGGCCGAGGCAGGCCGCCGACCCCGGCAACGCCAGCCACCACCGTGCCCGCCACGCCCGCCGACCGGGACGGCGCCGGAACGTTCGGAGCAGCGGGGAGAGGGCGAACGGCAGCGCGACGGCGCCACCCGCCAGCACCGGCAGCAGCTGCCAACGGATCCCCACCACACCCAGCACGATCACGGACAGCACCCACACCGCCCCCGCCGCGATCGTGACGCGCGGACGGGCGGCGGGGGGAAGCCAGCGCGCCACCACCAGCGCGACGGCGCCCAGTACGGCAAGGAACTCCGGAAGGGACATGGGCAGTCCCGCGATTGTCTCGGTCACCCCGCCATCCTCGAAGCGGCGCACACGGTGGCACATCGGCCCGCGGTCTTCGGCGTATGCCACCCCAGTCGCAAACGGACCCCGAAAAGGGAGGCCGCTGTGCGACCGCAGGAGGTACCAGCGCTCCTCCTGCGGTCGTACTCCGGCGTGGTGTCCTCCGACGGCGGACGTATGTGCGCCGCCGCCCTCGCCCCCTACCGTGGCAGGGCGGAGCACGGCGACGCGGGGACGCAGGGGGCCATCGGCGCTGTCCCCTGGCGGCCCGGCTCCGGCCGTACGCGGCGGTGACCCCGGTCCGAGGAGCCGGGGCCGCCACGGCGCCGCATCGGCAAGGGACATCGACAGGGACGTGATGATGACGGAGGCTGCCGCAGGGCACGACCATGCCCACCCGGTACGCCACCGGGACCGCGCACAGCAGGCGACGACAGCCGGGCTGCCGACCGCGGCACCCGCCTCCGCCACCGGGCGGGCGACCGGACCGGCGGAACCGACACGAGCCGCCTGCCGCCACGGTCGGCGGCTGCCGCCCGCCGTACGGCGCGTGCTGCCGCCAGCGCCGCTCCTTCTCGTACCCCTGCTCCTGCTCCACGTCGCGGCCACGTGCGCGCCGCACGAGATCCCGCCGGCCGCGGCGCTCACCGCCGCCCTCACGCTGCCCCTGCTGTGGCGGCAGCGGGCCCCACGCACGGTGTTCGGCGCCATCGCAGCCGCAGCCCTCGTCCAGTGGCTGGCGAACATCCAACTTCCCGCGGACGTCGCGCTGTGGGCAGCCCTGTACGCGGTGGCCGCGCACGCGGGCGGACGCGCGACGCTCGTCGCCGGCGCCGTCGTCGAGGGCGGGGCCCTGCTGGCGTGCCTGCGCTGGGCGACGGAAGGCGCCTTCCTGGCTCCCTTCGTCGCGCTGACCGCGACCGTCGTCGCCACCGTCGCCCTGGGCACGAACGCGCGGACCACGCGCGCCTACCTCGCAGCCCTGGAGGAACGGGCCGCACGCCTGGAACACCACCAGGACCAGCAGGCACGACTGGCCGTCGCCGAGGAACGGAGCCGCATCGCCAGGGAGATGCACGACATCGTCACCCACAACCTGTCCGTGATGGTCGCCCTCACCGACGCCGCCGTCCACACGCAGCACCGGTCACCCGACAGGACCACCACCGCGATGTTCCAGGTCTCCGAGACCGGCCGGCAGGCCCTGACCGACATGCGGCGCTCGCTCGGCATCCTGCGGACCGACGAACCCGACGCTCAGCGCCACCCCCTGCCCGGCATCGCCCAACTCGATGCCCTCGCCGACCGGATGCGCGCCGCCGGACTGCCGACCCGCCTCGACATCCTCGGCAGCCACACCCACGTGCCCGCCACCGCCCAACTGACCGTCTACCGACTGGTGCAGGAAGCCTTGACCAACACCCTCAAACACACCCCCGCCGGCACCCGCGCCGACGTCTGGATACAGTGCTCCGCCGCGACCGTCACCGTGAGCATCACCGACAACGGCGCCTGCCCCCACCTCCACGGCCCGTCGTCTCCCGCCGACGGCACGTCCGGCCAGGGCATCCCCGGCATGCGCGAGCGCTCGGCCGCCTACGGCGGGACACTGCGCGCCGGACCGCTCCCGGGCGGCGGCTGGAACGTCCACACCCGCCTCCACCTCGACAGCGACGGAGCAGCTCCCGCATGACGATCCGCATCCTGATCGCCGACGACGAGGCGCTGCTCCGGATGGCCTTCTGCATGGTCCTGGACGCCCAGCCCGACATGACACCCGTCGGTGAGGCCGCGGACGGCGCCGAGGCCGTACGCCTCACCCGGGAACTTCGCCCCGACGTCGTCCTGATGGATGTCCGGATGCCCGGGACCGACGGCATCGAGGCGACCCGGCTTCTCACCCGTGTCTCCCCCAGGAGCAAGGTACTGATCCTCACCACCTTCGACCTCGACGAATACGCCTTCGCCGGACTCGCCGCCGGAGCCTCCGGCTTCCTGCTGAAGAACACCAGGCCCGAGGAACTCCTCACCGCGATACGCGATGTGGCCGCGGGCGACGCCGTTCTCGCCCCGAGGATCACCCGCCGCCTGCTGGACGATCTCCGGCCGCACCTCCCCGACGGGAGCCGCACCGACCACCACGACGAACGACTCGGCCGGCTCAGCCCGCGCGAACGCGACGTCCTCGTCAAGGTGGGCAGCGGCCTGTCCAACGCCGAGATCGCGGCCGCCCTGCACCTCGCCGAGGCGACCGTGAAGGCCCACCTCGGGCGGATCCTGCAGAAACTCGGACTCCGCGACCGGATCCAGGCGGTCGTCTTCGCCTACGACAACCGCCTCGTCCGTCCGACCTGACACCACCGCCCCCCACGGGACAGCCTCCCGACCCTTCCACTGGATCCCGCCGGGCGCCCACCGAACCCCCGCCACTGGCCCGCGGCACGTCGGTCCGGGTCTGTCAACGTTGAGGTGTCCCGCCGCCGGGGGTGAGCAGGGCGGGAAGGTCGGCGAAGGAGTCGAGGACGTGGTCGGGCGTGCCGGAGGCGGTGCGGTGTGTCTCGGGGAGGTACTTGCCCGTCTTCACCAGTACGCCGGTGATGCCGCACCGTTGGGCGGCCAGCACGTCGGACTCGATGTCGTCGCCGACCATCAGCGCTTCCGAGGCGTGGACGCCGAGGTGGGCGAGGGCGCTGGTGAAGAACGCCGGAGCCGGTTTGCCCGTCACCTCCGCCTCGGTGCGGGCGGCTTTCTCGAGTCCTTCGAGGAAGGCCCCGGTGTCCAGGTCGAGGCCGCCCTCGGTGCGCCAGTACAGATTGCGGTGCATCGACACCAGCCGGGCCCCGCGCTGCAGTTGCCTGAAGACCTGGTTGAGGGCCTCGTAGCCGAACTCGGCCCCGGCGCCGCCGAGCACGACGACGTCGGCGTCACCCTCGTCGACGAGCGTGACGCCCGGCAGGTCGTCCCGTACGTCACCGCTGTTGAGCAGGCGGCAGCGCGCGCCGGGGAAGTGCTCGCGCAGATACGCCGCCGTGGCCGCCGGCGCGGTCAGGATGTCTCCGGCTCCGACGGGGAAGCCGAGGCCGGCCAGACGTGAGGCGATGGCGGCCCTGGTGCGGGAGGTGTTGTTGGTGACCAGCGCGATGGGGAGCCCCGTGCCGCGTAGCTGCTCCATGGCCGAGACCGTTCCCGGCAGGGCTTTCCAGGAGACGGTGAGGACGCCGTCGATGTCGACCAGGACCGCTCGGATTCGCTCCATGAAGCCGACGGTAGCCCCTGGCGCGTCGGTACGCTGCGACCTCGGCACGCGGGTCGCGACGACCATCATCCTTCCCCCCACGGGGAGAGGCGAACGCCGCCTGGCACTCGCGTCGACATGGCTGCCCGTCACCACACCTGGTGCGCGTCGAACTCCTTGACCTCCAGCGGGGGCTCAACGATCCTTTGTTGCGGCACGTGAGATGCGTGTCGTAATGAGCAACGCCTGCTCAGGTCTCGTACCAGCCGAGGAGTGGCCATGACGCATCAGGTCCGTGCTGTCGTCGCGCGGGGCAAGGGCGCCCCCGTCAGCCTGGAAACGATCATCGTGCCGGATCCCGGCCCGGGCGAGGCGCTGGTGAAGATCGAAGCCTGCGGGGTCTGCCACACCGATCTGCACTATCGCGAAGGCGGCATCAACGACGACTTCCCCTTCCTGCTGGGTCACGAGGCCGCAGGTGTCGTGGAGTCGGTGGGGGAGGGCGTCACCGATGTCGCGCCCGGCGACTTCGTCATCCTCAACTGGCGGGCGGTGTGCGGCCAGTGTCGCGCCTGTCTGCGGGGGCGGCCCTGGTACTGCTTCAACACCCACAACGCCAAGCAGAGGATGACCCTCGCCTCGACCGGGCAGGAGCTGTCCCCGGCGCTGGGTATCGGCGCGTTCGCGGAGAAGACGCTGGTGGCGGCCGGCCAGTGCACGAAGGTCGACCGAGCCGCGTCGGCGGCCGCCGCCGGACTCCTTGGCTGCGGGGTGATGGCGGGCATCGGTGCCGCGATCAACACCGGCAACGTCGGACGCGGTGACAGTGTGGCCGTCATCGGCTGCGGCGGCGTCGGGGACGCGGCGGTCGTCGGCTCGCACTTGGCGGGCGCGGCGAAGATCATTGCGGTGGACATCGACGACCGGAAGCTGGCCACGGCCAAGAAGCTGGGCGCGACCCACACCGTGAACTCCAGGGAGTCCGACCCGGTCGAGGCGATCCGCGAGCTGACCGGCGGCTTCGGCGCCGACGTCGTCATCGAAGCGGTCGGCCGCCCGGAGACGTACAAGCAGGCCTTCTACGCCCGTGACCTCGCCGGCACGATCGTCCTGGTCGGCGTGCCGACCCCGGAGATGAGGCTCGAACTGCCCCTCCTCGACGTCTTCGGACGCGGCGGCGCACTGAAGTCGTCCTGGTACGGGGACTGCCTGCCCTCCCGCGATTTCCCCATGCTCATCGACCTCCATCTGCAGGGGCGGCTGGATCTGGACGCCTTCGTCACGGAGACCATCGGGCTTGACGAGGTCGAGAAGGCCTTCGGCCGGATGCACGGCGGCGAGGTCCTGCGCTCGGTGGTCGTCCTCTGATGGCCGGAGCCCGCGTCGAGCACCTGGTCACCTCGGGGACCTTCTCGCTGGACGGCGGCACCTGGGACGTCGACAACAACGTGTGGATCATCGGTGACGACGACGAGGTGATCGTCGTCGACGCCGCGCACGACGCCGAGGCGATCGCCCGTGCTCTCCGCGGGCGCACGCTGCGGGCCATCGTGTGCACCCACGCCCACGACGACCACATCGACGCGGCGCCCGAACTCGCGGCGCGCACCGGGGCGCCGATCCTGCTCCACCCGGACGATCTGCCGCTGTGGAAGCAGACCCACCCGGACCGGGCACCCGACGGCGAACTGGCCGACGGGCAGGTGCTCGCGGTGGCGGGCGTCGAGCTGGCCGTGCTGCACACCCCGGGCCACGCCCCTGGTGCGGTCAGTCTGTACGCGCCGGCCCTGGCGGCCCTCTTCAGCGGCGACACGCTCTTCGCGGGCGGGCCGGGGGCGACGGGAAGGTCGTACAGCGACTTCCCCACCCTCGTCGACTCGCTCCGGGACCGGCTGCTCACGCTGCCCGGAGACACCGTCGTGCACACCGGGCACGGGGAGAGGACCACCATCGCCGCCGAGGCTCCGCACCTTGAGGAGTGGATCGACCGGGGTTTCTGACCGCCCGGTGCGCGGAGCGCGACGCGCCCGTTTCCTCGTCCGTCACAGGGCGAGGAGGCGGGCCGCCTTCATATGTCCGGTAGGGCTGGGGTGATCCCTCCGCGCGTTGTTCATGGTGCGCTGCGTTGCGCAATGGGCAACTGCCTGAGGTGAGTTGACCGGCCTGCGGATGCCTTGACAAGGGTTCGGGCCGACTCCAGACTGACGTTGCGCTTACCGCAATCCGTTTCGCTATACGCACCGAGGTGTCATGAAGATTCCCGTGTGCCGTCTCGCGGATCTCCCGCGAGGTGAGGCCTTCCGGCTTGACATCGATCCGCCGGTCTCGGTGTTCCACACCGACGACGGCGAGATCTTCGCCATCGACGACACCTGCACCCACCAGGACGCCTCGCTCGCCGACGGCTGGCTGGAGGGCTGCGAGGTGGAATGCCCGCTGCACGCCTCGAAGTTCGACCTGCGGACCGGCGCCGTCGACGCTCCGCCGGCCAAGCTCCCGGTCCGGACGCACGAGGTCGTCGTCGAGGACGGCGTGATCCACGTCCGGGTGTCGACCGACGCCCCCAACCTGCCGCCCTGTCTCGCGGCCCGGCTCACCGGGGGTTCCGCATGAGAACCGTGGCCGTGGTGGGCGCGTCGCTCGCCGGGCTGTCGGCGGCGCGCTCGCTGCGGAAGCAGGGTTACGACGGGCGGCTGGTGGTCATCGGCGACGAGCCCCATCGTCCGTACGACAGGCCCCCGCTGTCCAAGGAGTTCCTGGCCGGCACCCTCGACGAGGCGGCGCTCGCGCTGGAGGCGGACGACGAGGAGCTGGGGGCGGAGTGGCTGCTCGGCACCCGGGCCACCGGACTCGACCGCGGCCGACGTGCCGTACGGCTCGCCGAAGGGCGGAAGGTCGGCGTCGACGGCCTCGTCATCGCGACGGGCGCCTCCGCGCGCAGGCTCCCCGGCGCCGAGGGCCTGGGCGGAGTGCACGTCCTGCGCACCCTGGACGACGCCCGCGCCCTGCGCGACGAACTGGCCCGGGGTGGACGGCTGGTGGTGATCGGCGGCGGATTCATCGGCGCCGAGGTCGCCTCCACCGCTCACGCCCTCGGTCTCGACGTGACGGTCGTCGAAGCGGCCCAGACTCCGCTCGCCGGACCGCTCGGCGCGGCCATGGGCGGCATCGTCTCCGCGCTCCACAGGGATCACGGCGTGCGGCTGTTGTGCGGTGTGGGCGTCAAGGGGTTGCGTGGGGGCGAGCGCAGCAGGAGGGGGGTTCGGGGGAGTGTGGACGCCGTCCTGCTCGAGGACGGACGCAGCATCCCGGCCGACATCGTCGTCGTCGGTGTGGGGGCCCGCCCGTGCGTCGAGTGGCTGGAGGGATCCGGCGTCGAGCTCGACAACGGAGTCAAGTGCGGCGCCGACGGCCGCACCAGCCTGGCCGGGGTGGTCGCGGTCGGAGACTGCGCCAACTGGTACGACCCCCGCGCGGGCGCCCACCGGCGCGTCGAGCACTGGACCGGTGCGCGGGAGCGCCCGGACGCCGCCGTCGCCACACTCCTTGCGGGGGGCGCGGTGGAACCGGGTGTGCCCAGGCCGCCGTACTTCTGGTCCGACCAGTACGGCGTCAAGATCCAGTTCGCCGGTCATGCGGCCGGCGCCGACAGCGTGGCCGTCGAGGAAGGCGCCGTGGACGACCGCAACGTCCTGGCCGTCTACCGGCGCGCCGGAGAACCGGTCGCCGTGCTCGGCATGAACCAGCCGCGGCTGTTCACGCGCTGGCGCAAGCGGCTCGCCGCCACTACGTCCTGACGTCGCCCCCCACGGAACCCCACGCATGCCCCTGCGGACGGCACCCGAAGTTGCTCCCTCCACCACGCTGTCCGGAGTTGCTCTTCCCGGCGCGTGAACGACCCCTCCACGACGTATCCAGAGGAGTGCACCGTGACATCGACCGGTCTGCCGGACAGCCTGATCGCCACCCTCCCTGGCTCCTCCTACACGGATCCGGCGATCTTCGCCCAGGAGCAGGAGCACATATTCGAGACCATGTGGTTCTGCGTCGCGCGCGCCTCGGAACTGGCGAAGCCCGGCGCCTTCCGCACCGTCGACGTGGGCCGCGAGAGCATCCTTGTCACCCGCGCGAGGGACAACTCCGTCCGTGCCTACTTCAATGTGTGCCGGCATCGCGGAGCCAAGCTCTGCACCGAGGAGACGGGCGAGGTCAAGCGGGCCTTCCAATGCCCGTACCACGCCTGGACGTACGACCTGAACGGCAAGCTCGTCGCCGCGCCCAACCTCACCAAGATGCCCGACGTCGGCCGCACCGAGTACGGCCTGGTGAGCGTGGCCGTCCGTGAATGGCTCGGATACGTGTGGGTCTGCCTGGCGGAGAACCCGCCCTCCTTCGAGGAGGACGTCATCGGCGCGGCCGTCACCCGCCTCGGCGACCTGGAGTCGATCGAGCGTTACGACATCGACAACCTCTCGGTCGGCAGGCGGATCGTCTACGACGTCAGGGCGAACTGGAAGCTCATCATCGAGAACTTCATGGAGTGCTACCACTGCGCCACGATCCACCCCGAACTCACCGAGGTGCTCCCCGAGTTCGCGGACGGCTACGCGGCCCAGTACTACGTCGGCCACGGTGCCGCGTTCGGCGAGGAGATCCAGGGCTTCACCGTCGACGGATCCGAGGGCCTCGACCGCATTCCCGGGGTGGCGGAGGACCAGGACCGCCGCTACTACGCGATCACCGTCAAGCCGCAGGTCTTCATCAATCTCATCCCCGACCACGTCATCTTCCACCGGATGTACCCGGTGGCCGCCGACCGCACGATCGTCGAGTGCGACTGGCTCTACCTCCCGCACGTCGTCGAGAGCGGCAAGGACGTCAGCCGTTCCGTCGAGCTCTTCGACCGGGTCAACCGCCAGGACTTCGACGCATGCGAGCGCACGCAGCCCGGCATGAGCTCCCGCATGTACGCCAAGGGCGGGGTGCTCGTGCCCAGCGAGCACCACATCGGAGCCTTCCACGACTGGGTGAACGAGCGCCTGGGCACCCCCCAGGGGTGACTCAGCCCAGGTAGCCCATCCGGTGGCTGATCTCCTCCGCACCCTTGAGCAGCACAGGGGAGAGCTCGTGCAGGCGCTCCTCGGTGAAGCGGTACGAGGGCCCGGAGGCGCTGAGCGCGGCGATGACCACGCCGTCCCGGTCGCGGATCGGGGCGGCCATCGCGTGCAGCCCGATCTCCAGCTCCTCCAGGGTCCACGCGTAGCCGCGCTCGCGGGCCTCGGCGAGGTTCTTCTCCAGCTTCGTCTTCGCGGTGAGGGTGTGCGGAGTGACCTTCTTCATGCCCGCCTCGGTCAGCAGCGCGGCGCGCTCCTCGGCGGGCAGGTGGGCCAGCAGGATCTTGCCGCTGGAGGTGGCGTGCAACGGGGTCAGTTGGCCGACCCAGTTGTGGGCGGTGATGGCCCCGGGACCACGCACCTGGTAGAGGTTGATCGCGTAGTGCTCCTGCATGACGGCGATGTTGATCGTCTCGCCGATCTCCTCGGCGAGACGCTCGCAGACCGGGCGGCCCTGCTGGGTGATGTCGATGCGTCCGGTGACCGCACCGGCCAGGCGCACGATGCCGAAGCCGAGCCGGTACTTGCCACGCTCGCCCGCCTGCTCCACCAGGCCGCGCGCCTCGAGGGCGCCGAGCAGACGGAACGCGGTGGACTTGTGGACGTCGATCTCGGCCGCCACCTCGCTGACGCCCGCCTCGCCGCGCTGGGCCAGGATCTCGAGGACGCTGATGGCGCGGTCGACCGACTGCACTCCGCCGGCCTGCGAGTTCGACGCTTCGCTGTCTTGGCTGTGGTTGCTCATGGCGAAACTATACGCGCGGTAAACAACGTCGTCGCAAGCTTCGAAGCCCAAATGAAGCGCCTGTAAGTTGCGTTGTTCGCAACCTGGTGCGTACTGCGATACCGGATTAGCATGCCCCGCATATCTACGGCGCGAGTGAGACGAGGCACTATGGCTCCCCTGCAATACGACTTCGTCATTGTCGGCGGCGGATCGGCCGGCAGCGCACTGGCGAACAGGCTCTCCGCGGACCCGGCGAACCGGGTGCTCGTACTGGAAGCCGGCCGCTCCGACTACCCCTGGGACGTCTTCATCCACATGCCCGCGGCGCTGACCTACCCGATCGGCAGCCGCTTCTACGACTGGAAGTACGAGTCCGAGCCCGAGCCCCACATGGGCGGCCGGCGCGTCTACCACGCGCGCGGCAAGGTGCTCGGCGGCTCCAGCAGCATCAACGGCATGATCTTCCAGCGCGGCAACCCCATGGACTACGAGCGCTGGGCCGCCGACCCCGGCATGGAGACCTGGGACTACGCCCACTGCCTGCCGTACTTCCGGCGGATGGAGAACTGCCTCGCCGCCGCCCCGGACGACGAGTTCCGCGGCCATGACGGCCCCCTCGTCCTCGAACGCGGCCCCGCGACCAACCCGCTCTTCGACGCCTTCCTCAAGGCCACTCAGGAAGCGGGCTACGCGCCCACCGACGACGTCAACGGCTTCCGGCAGGAAGGCTTCGCCAAATTCGACCGCAACGTCCACCGCGGACGTCGCCTGTCGGCCTCGAAGGCGTACCTCAAGCCCGTCAGGAAGCGTCCCAACCTCACGGTCAGAACCCGCTCCCTCGTCACCCGCGTGCTCTTCGAGGGCAAGCGGGCCGTCGGCGTCGAGTACCGGCGCGGCCGCGGCGCCCTCCAGCAGGTCCGCGCCCGGGAAGTCATCCTGTGCGGCGGCGCGATCAACTCCCCGCAGCTGCTTCAGCTCTCCGGCGTCGGCAACGCGGAGCAGCTGAGCGCCCTCGGCATCGACGTCGTCCACGACCTGCCGGGCGTCGGCGAGAACCTGCAGGACCACCTGGAGGTCTACGTCCAGTACGCCTGCAAGCAGCCGGTCTCCGTGCAGCCGTACATGGCGAAGTGGCGCGCCCCCCTCATCGGACTGCAGTGGCTCTTCCGCAAGGGGCCCGCCGCGACCAACCACTTCGAGGCCGGCGGCTTCGCCCGCAGCAACGAGGACGTGGACTACCCCAACCTGATGTTCCACTTCCTGCCCGTCGCGGTCCGCTACGACGGCTCCTCGCCCGCCGGCGGCCACGGCTACCAGGTGCACGTGGGCCCCATGTACTCCGACGCCATCGGCTCCGTGAAGATCAAGAGCAAGGACCCGCGCGAGCACCCGGCGCTGCGCTTCAACTACCTCTCCACCGAGCAGGACCGCCGCGAGTGGGTCGAGGCGATCCGGGTGGCCCGCAAGGTCCTCGGCCAGCCGGCGCTCGCCCCGTACAACGACGGGGAGGTCTCGCCCGGGCGGGAGGTGGAGACGGACGAGGAGATCCTCGCCTGGGTCGCGAAGGAGGGGGAGACCGCCCTGCACCCGTCCTGCACCTGCAAGATGGGCACCGACGAGATGGCGGTCGTCGACCCCACCAGCATGCGCGTGCACGGCGTGGAGGGCCTGCGCGTGGTCGACGCGTCGGTGATGCCGTACGTCACCAACGGCAACATCTACGCGCCGGTGATGATGATCGCCGAGAAGGCCGCCGACCTGATCCTCGGCAGGCAGCCGTTGGAGCCGTCGAAGGCCGTGTACTACCGCCACCGCGACGCCCAGACACCGGCCGGGTAGACCTTGGGCACCCCAGGAATGAGGGCGCTCCTCGACAGCGTCCGCTACGAGGTGCTGCCCGCGAAGGCGACCCAGGACAAGGTCCTCGCCCATGTGCCGCGCGACGTCGTCGTCACCGTGACGGCGTCGCCGGTCAAGGGCCTGGAACCGACCCTCGACCTCGCCGCCCGCCTCGCGGCCAACGGTTACCGCGTCGTCCCCCACGTGCCCGCGCGGCTGCTGCGGGACGAGGTGCACCTGAAGGACGTCGTCGATCGGCTGCGCGAGGCGGGCGTGGACGACGTCTTCGTCCCCGCGGGCGACGCCGACCCGCCGGCCGGGGCCTACGACGGGGCGCTGCCCGTGCTGCGCAGGCTGAGCGAGCTGGGCAGGCCCTTCGCCCGCGTCGGCGTGACCGGCTATCCCGAGAGCCATCCGCTCATCCACGACGACGTCACCATCCAGGCCATGTGGGACAAGCGCGAGCACGCCACGTACATCGTGAGCAACCTCTGCTTCGACCCGCGGGTGCTGGGGGAGTGGATCGCCCGGATACGGCGCCGGGACATCACCCTGCCCGTCCACCTGGGCGTCGCGGGGCCCGTGCAGCGGGCGAAGCTGCTGACGATGGCGACGAAGATCGGCGTGGGGGAGTCGACGCGGTTCCTGACCCGGCACGCCTCGTGGTTCCTGCGGTTCGCGACGCCCGGCGGGTACTCCCCCGACAGGCTGCTGGCGCGCGGCGCGAAGGCGCTCACCGCGCCGACGGCGGGGGTGGCCGGGCTGCACCTGTTCACGTTCAACCAGATCGCGGAGACGGAACGGTGGCGTCGCGCCGTGCTGGACCGGCTCGCAGGTTGAACGCCGGCGTCGTACGGCACGAGGGGGCGGGGCC
>NZ_JBSHDU010000052.1:0-59285 GCF_053616475.1 Streptomyces sp. NPDC055815
GGGGCCGGGGGGGGGGGGGGGGGTTTTGGGGGGGGGGGGGTTGGGGGGGGGGGGGGGGGGGCGCCCGGGGCGCGGGGGGGGGGGGGGGGGGCGCGGGGGGGGGGGGGGGGGGGGGGGGGTGTGGGGGGGGGGGGGGGGGGGGGGGGGGGGGGGGGCCCCCCCCCCGCCCCGGGTGGAGAAGGATCAGACGGTCGCGGAGTACTGGCTGTCCTTCATGAGGAAGGTCGCCAGCGGCTTGCCGTCGCCCTTCGACATGGCGGTGAAGGTGACACCGAGCTGGGAGGCCGCCTTGCGGGCCAGCTTGATGTCGTCGGTCGCGGTGACCTGGCCGCGCGGGATGATGAAGCGGTACTTCACCGCGGTCGTGCCGCCGGCCTTGACGTCGGTGAACTCCAGGCCGAGGGCGCGGACGTCCGCGAACGGACGCTCGGCGATCTCGTACCGGTAGGTGTCGACCGCCGGGGTCGGCTCGGCCTTCACCGCGTCACCGCCCATGAAGAACGGCAGCGTGTCCTCGTTGAACTGGAGCAGCGAGAACTTCAGCGACAGGTCACGGCTCGAGTAGATGTAGTGGACCGGGGAGACCGACTGCCACGAGTCGATGGCCTCCAGCTTGTCCTTCTTCGAGAACGTGACGCCGTCGCCGGAGGTGAAGCCGAGGTCCTTCCAGCCCGCGCCGGACCAGTCGGCGGCGGAGTCCGTGCCGAAGGTGGCGGGGAGGGAGGTGCCGGCGTCGGCGACGTAGAGCTTGCCGACGCCTGCGACGCGGATTTCGGCGGAGTTGTTTCCGGCCATGGTGGGTTTCTCCTTGGGTTGGGGTGAGAAGACCGCCCCGGATCAGGGGATCCGGGTACGGCAAAGGCCCCGCCGAATGGCGAGGCCTGGTCTGTGGGTCGCTGGGTGTCCCCGGGCCGGGTGGCTAGAAGACGTTCAGCGAGAGCTGGATGACGCAGAGGTACCGGTTGGCGCCCCGGTAGAGGTAGTCGGGCATCCAGCGCGGCCCGTCCTGCTCCTCGACGTCGCTGACGAAGGTGGCGCCGAGCTGCTTGCCGATGGTGGCGAGCAGCGCCCGCCGGGCGGCGTTGGCGAGGACGTGGGCCGCGTTCTTGGTCGGCCCGTACACCTCGAACTCGATCAGCGGCTTGTCGACGTGCAGGTCGCCGATCCAGGCGCCGCCGCGGCGGTTCACCAGGACGGCGTTCTGCGTGCCGTCGAAGCCGGCGGGCGCCTGGACGGCGACCGTGACGCCGGCCATCGCCGGGTCGGCCTTGAGGACGTCGACGACCAGCTTCTCGACGTCCGGGAACGCACTCGGGGGAGTGGTCATGACGGTTCTCCTCGGGAGAAGGGGAGGCGGGACGGGCGGTACGGGGGCCGCCCGGGGCGCTCGACGCGGGGGAGGGGCGGGGGCGCGGAGCGCTCCCGGACGGCGTACGGCGGAGACTGCGGCCCGTCTCGCGGGCACAGCTCCGCCGCTGCACCAACTGTGACAGGGAGCGTGCGCGCACGCAACTAGTTCTGCTCGTGACCCTCGGACGGGCGGCCCCGCGGGCCCCCGATAGGTTGAACGGTCCCGACCCAGGAGCCGCCCGTGTCCGCCCGCCCCCGCCTGCTCTACGTGACCGACCTCGCCTACCCGGCCAGGGGCCGGCGCTACGGCGACGAGGACGTCCACCTCACCGCCCGGCTCCGCGAGAGCTTCGACCTGGCGCTCTGTCACCCGCTCGACGCCGCCGCCCTCATGGACGCCTTCGACGCCGTCGTCGTCCGCAACAGCGGCCCGGTCCTCGGCTACCAGCGGCAGTACGAGGCCTTCCGCGCGCAGGCCCTGGCCCGCGGCACCCGCGTCTACAACCCGCTCCACGGCCGCGGCGACATGGCCGGCAAGCAGTACCTGCTCGACCTCACCGCCGCCGCGTACCCCGTCATCCCCACCGCCGACCGGGCCGAGGACCTCCACCGGCTGCCCGAGGCGGAGTCGTACGCGGTCAAGCCCAAGGCCGGCGCCGACTCCATAGGCCTGCGCTTCCTTCCGTACGAAGAACTCGCCGGGCTCGGCTACGGCGAGGTCCTCGTCCAGCCGCGCGTCGACTTCCGGTACGAGGTCTCCTTCTACTTCGTCGACGACCTCTTCCAGTACGCCCTGTACGCCCCCGACCCCGAGCGCCGCTGGGTCCTCGAGCCGTACGAACCGAGCGCCGACGACCTCGCCTTCGCCCGCCGCTTCATCGGCTGGAACACCCTCGACCACGGCATCCAGCGCGTCGACGCCTGCCGCGCCCCCGGCGGCGAGCTGCTCCTCGTCGAGCTGGAGGACCTCAACCCGTACCTCTCCCTCGACCGCGTCCCCGAGGAGACCCGCGAGCGCTTCGCCACCGCCCTCGCCGACTCGCTCCGTCGCTTCCTGGCGGCATGACGAAGCGCCCCGGGTCCGGAAGACCGGACTCGGGGCGCTTCTGTGACGGGTGGTCAGGCGGTACGGGGGCGGCGGCGGGCCAGTCGCTCCGCCGCGAAGACGTCCTCCAGGCGGAAGAGCTGCGCGCGGCCCGCCCGGCCCGCGGCCCGCAGATGGCCCAGCTGGACCCACTTGCGGATCGTCGCGGGCGCCACCCCCGCCTCCTCGGCCGCCAGCGGGCCGGGGACCAGGGTGGGCAGTGCGGGCGAGCTCAGCATGAGGTCTCCTTCGGGTCGTCCATCGCCGCCTCGATCTCCTCGGTACGCGTCCCCGACGCTTCCGAGAGCTCCTCCCACCGTTCCTCCGGCCACAGGTGCCGGTAGGCGGGGTCGTCCTGGCAGCCGCACACCTCGTCCGTGCAGACGCAGGCCGGGTTCACGCACAGCACCGCGCGCCGGTCCGGGAACGCCCGCAGCGACACCGAGTCGCACCAGGGGCAGCGGCCCGAGACCCGCACGATCGTCTCCGAGTCGCCGAGCGTCCTCGCGCAGCGCCGGGCCATCCGGCGGATCTCGTCCCGCACGTGCCGGGCCAGGTCCGGGTGGGCCGCGATCGGGTCGAGCAGGCCCACGAGGCGCCGGAGCCGGTCGATCACCCCGGCGCGGGGCGGGCGGGGCAGCGTGAGCCGGGCGCACACCGCCTCCTCCAGCTCCACCACCCCGTCGGTGATGTCGCGGATGGCGTCGGAGACGTGCAGCCGGATCGGGGCGGCCCCGTGCCCGGGGACGACGAGTCCGTGCCGCTGCTGGAGCAGCAGCGCCTCCCGGCGCTCCTCGCGGATCAGCTCGTCGCGGCCGGCGGGGGAGGGGGCGGGCGCGGTCCCTGCGGGCCCGCGCCGCCCGGGCGCGAGCTCCTCGGCGAGCTCGGGGAACTGCCGTACGAGGGAGGCGGTCCAGAGCGTGATGTCCCGCAGCACCAGCGCGACGGCGGGGTCCGTGGGGGAGACCTCGCCGGCCGGGCGCGCGGGCCTGGTGTCGTCAGTCACGGCGGCCGCTTCCCGTCGCCGCGAGGGCCTTCGCCACGCGGCGGGCGTCCGCCGGGCGGCCGTTGCGCCAGAGGCGGCCCGCGCAGACACCGTCGAAGTAGCTCTCGGCCGGGGCCACCGCCGTCTCGCACTCGTTCCGCACGGGGCAGGCGGCGCAGGCCCGCAGGGCCGGGGCCGCCTCCTTGGCGCGGCGGGCGAAGACGACGGACGGGGAGAGGCCGGCGCACGCGGCGGAGGCCTGCCAGGGGGACGGGTCGGGATGGAACAAGGTTTCTCCACGGTCCGGGGCCCGCCCGGGCCGACCACGGGGCCGGTGGGGCGCCTGGGGCTCAGGGGGCCGACGAGTGCGGCGGCGAGCCAGACTTACACGTTGCGTGCGAGCGCGCAACAAAAATCTGGAGGACTGTGGACCCTCCTTCACCGATTCGACACGATTGCGTGCCCGAAAGCACGTAATTCCGTGCGCGCAAGCACGCTAAGGTATGGGATCCGGAGGGTGGGGAAAGAGGAGCGGTACACATGAGCACTCAAGGGCTCGACGAATTCGCAGGCTGGGTCGAAGGCCTGATGAGACAGTGCGGCTACGACATCGACAGCCCGCGCGGCGGCGGCAAGTCCCGGATCGCGGACGAGGCCGGTGTCCACCGCGCGGCCGTCACGCGCCTGCTGCAGCGACAGAGCATGCCCGACCTGGAGACCATGCGCCGGATCGCCCCGCTGCTCGGCGTCTCCGTCCGCGACATGCTCATCCGATCGGGCCGCGTGACCCCCGAGGAACTCCCGATGGCGGCGGACCTGCTGCCGCCGAGCGACTGGCAGCCCTCCATGGAGGACTTCGCCCGCTGGCTGGGCGTGCCCGACGAGCGCATGGGCGTCTTCGTCAAGGTCGTGAACCAGTTCCTGGAGCCCGACACCGACGCCACCGCCACCGCCGGCGAGGCCGCCGAGCCCCGCCGTACGGCCCGGGACTGACCGGGCACGCTGCCGCCCCCGGCCCGCTCCGGCCGGGGGCGGCGGCGTGTGGGCATTTGTTTTGACCGGAGTCCATGCGATAGGTACGCTCATGCCTTGTGCCTGGGGTGTGCCTGGGCTCCCGTGCGTGTCCTCAACCGCACGGCGAGTCATATACCGGCCACCGTGATCCGCGCCTTTTCCGCCCCGTGCGGAGGTCCGCGAGATTCGACACACCCGACCGCGTGGGTCGGCGAATGTTCCAGGTTAGTTTTACCGACGGCACACAGAAACCGGAGAAGTAGTGCCTACGATCCAGCAGCTGGTCCGTAAGGGCCGGCAGGACAAGGTCGAGAAGAACAAGACGCCCGCACTCGAGGGTTCCCCTCAGCGTCGCGGCGTCTGCACGCGTGTGTTCACGACCACCCCGAAGAAGCCGAACTCGGCCCTCCGTAAGGTCGCGCGTGTGCGTCTGACCTCGGGCATCGAGGTCACGGCCTACATCCCGGGTGAGGGTCACAACCTGCAGGAGCACTCCATCGTGCTCGTGCGCGGTGGCCGTGTGAAGGACCTGCCGGGTGTTCGTTACAAGATCATCCGCGGTTCCCTCGACACGCAGGGCGTCAAGAACCGTAAGCAGGCTCGCAGCCGCTACGGCGCCAAGAAGGAGAAGTAAGAATGCCTCGTAAGGGCCCCGCCCCGAAGCGCCCGGTCATCATCGACCCGGTCTACAGCTCTCCTCTTGTCACCTCGCTGATCAACAAGATCCTGCTGGACGGCAAGCGTTCCACCGCCGAGCGCATCGTGTACGGCGCCATGGAGGGTCTTCGTGAGAAGACCGGCCAGGACCCGGTCATCACGCTGAAGCGCGCTCTCGAGAACGTTAAGCCGGCCCTCGAGGTCAAGTCCCGCCGTGTCGGTGGCGCCACCTACCAGGTGCCGATCGAGGTCAAGCCGGGCCGCGCGTCCACGCTGGCCCTCCGCTGGCTCGTCGGTTACTCCCGCGCCCGTCGCGAGAAGACCATGACCGAGCGCCTCATGAACGAGCTCCTCGACGCCTCCAACGGCCTCGGTGCTGCCGTCAAGAAGCGCGAGGACACGCACAAGATGGCCGAGTCCAACAAGGCCTTCGCGCACTACCGCTGGTAGTCGCAACCCACATCGAGACCGAGAGAAGACTGAAGCCTTATGGCTACCACTTCGCTTGACCTGGCCAAGGTGCGCAACATCGGCATCATGGCCCACATCGACGCGGGCAAGACGACCACCACCGAGCGGATCCTGTTCTACACCGGCGTTTCGTACAAGATCGGTGAAGTCCACGACGGCGCTGCCACGATGGACTGGATGGAGCAGGAGCAGGAGCGCGGCATCACGATCACGTCCGCCGCGACGACCTGCCACTGGCCGCTCGAGAATGTCGATCACACGATCAACATCATCGACACGCCGGGTCACGTCGACTTCACCGTCGAGGTGGAGCGTTCGCTGCGCGTGCTCGACGGTGCTGTCACCGTGTTCGACGGTGTGGCCGGCGTCGAGCCCCAGTCCGAGACTGTCTGGCGTCAGGCGGACCGCTACGGCGTTCCGCGTATCTGCTTCGTCAACAAGCTCGACCGCACGGGTGCCGAGTTCCTCCGCTGCGTCGACATGATCGTGGACCGCCTCGGCGCGACCCCGATCGTCATGCAGCTCCCGATCGGTGCCGAGGCGGACTTCCAGGGCGTCATCGACCTGGTCCGCATGAAGGCCCTCGTCTGGTCCGCCGAGGCCAGCAAGGGTGAGATGTACGACGTCGTCGACATCCCGGCGGACAAGGTCGAGCAGGCCGAGGAGTACCGCGGCAAGCTCGTCGAGACGGTCGCCGAGAACGACGAAGAGATCATGGAGCTCTTCCTCGAGGGCGTCGAGCCCACCGAGGAGCAGCTGTACGCCGCGGTCCGTCGTATCACCATCGCCTCCGGCAAGGGCGGCGAGACCACGGTCACCCCCGTGTTCTGTGGCACCGCGTTCAAGAACAAGGGCGTTCAGCCCCTGCTCGACGCTGTCGTCCGCTACCTGCCGTCCCCCCTGGACGTCGAGGCCATCGAGGGCCACGACGTCAAGGACGCCGAGGTCGTCGTCAAGCGCAAGCCGTCCGACGACGAGCCGCTGGCCGCCCTCGCGTTCAAGATCGCGAGCGACCCGCACCTCGGTAAGCTCACCTTCGTCCGGATCTACTCCGGTCGCCTGGAGGCCGGCACCGCGGTGCTGAACTCCGTCAAGGGCAAGAAGGAGCGCATCGGCAAGATCTACCGCATGCACGCGAACAAGCGTGAGGAGATCGACTCGGTGGGCGCCGGCGACATCGTCGCCGTCATGGGCCTCAAGCAGACCACCACCGGTGAGACGCTGTGCGACGAGAAGAACCCGGTCATCCTGGAGTCCATGGACTTCCCGGCCCCGGTCATCCAGGTCGCCATCGAGCCCAAGTCCAAGGGTGACCAGGAGAAGCTGGGTGTCGCCATCCAGCGTCTCGCGGAGGAGGACCCCTCCTTCCAGGTCCACTCGGACGAGGAGACCGGCCAGACCATCATCGGTGGTATGGGCGAGCTTCACCTCGACATCCTCGTCGACCGCATGCGTCGCGAGTTCAAGGTCGAGGCGAACGTCGGCAAGCCGCAGGTCGCGTACCGCGAGACGATCCGCAAGGCCGTCGAGCGCGTGGACTTCACCCACAAGAAGCAGACCGGTGGTACCGGTCAGTTCGCCAAGGTGCAGATCGCGATCGAGCCCATCGAGGGTGGCGACGCCTCCTACGAGTTCGTGAACAAGGTCACCGGTGGCCGCATCCCGAAGGAGTACATCCCTTCGGTCGACGCGGGTGCGCAGGAGGCCATGCAGTTCGGCATCCTGGCCGGCTACGAGATGACTGGCGTCCGCGTCATCCTTCTCGACGGTGCCTACCACGAGGTCGACTCCTCCGAGCTCGCGTTCAAGATCGCCGGTTCGCAGGCCTTCAAGGAGGCCGCGCGCAAGGCTTCGCCCGTCATTCTCGAGCCCATGATGGCCGTTGAGGTCGTCACGCCCGAGGACTACATGGGTGAGGTCATCGGCGACATCAACTCCCGCCGTGGCCAGATCCAGGCCATGGAGGAGCGCAGCGGCGCTCGCGTCGTGAAGGGCCTCGTGCCCCTCTCGGAGATGTTCGGCTACGTCGGAGACCTCCGCAGCAAGACCTCGGGTCGCGCAAGCTACTCGATGCAGTTCGACTCCTACGCCGAGGTTCCGCGGAACGTCGCCGAGGAGATCATCGCGAAGGCCAAGGGCGAGTAACTCTCCCGAGTTCACGCTTTAGGCTTGACACCAGTCGCCGGGGCCCAGCCCCCCGAAACCCGAGGGATCGGGCCCCGGTTTACTGGCATCCCAGCAAAGATCACCTGGCGCCGATGAAGCAAGGCGTTCAGAACCACTCCAGGAGGACCCCAGTGGCGAAGGCGAAGTTCGAGCGGACTAAGCCGCACGTCAACATCGGCACCATCGGTCACATCGACCACGGTAAGACGACCCTCACGGCCGCCATTACCAAGGTGCTGCACGACGCGTACCCGGACCTGAACGAGGCCTCGGCCTTCGACCAGATCGACAAGGCTCCCGAGGAGCGCCAGCGCGGTATCACCATCTCGATCGCGCACGTCGAGTACCAGACGGAGTCGCGTCACTACGCGCACGTCGACTGCCCCGGTCACGCTGACTACATCAAGAACATGATCACGGGTGCCGCGCAGATGGACGGCGCCATCCTCGTGGTCGCCGCCACCGACGGCCCGATGCCGCAGACCAAGGAGCACGTCCTCCTTGCTCGCCAGGTCGGCGTTCCGTACATCGTCGTCGCCCTGAACAAGGCCGACATGGTGGACGACGAGGAGATCCTGGAGCTCGTCGAGCTCGAGGTCCGTGAGCTCCTCTCCGAGTACGAGTTCCCGGGCGACGACCTGCCGGTCGTCCGTGTCTCGGCGCTCAAGGCGCTCGAGGGCGACAAGGAGTGGGGCGAGAAGCTTCTCGGCCTCATGCACGCCGTCGACGAGTCCATCCCGCAGCCCGAGCGTGACGTCGACAAGCCGTTCCTCATGCCGATCGAGGACGTCTTCACGATCACCGGTCGTGGCACCGTCGTCACCGGTCGTATCGAGCGTGGTGTCCTCAAGGTCAACGAGACCGTCGACATCATCGGCATCAAGACCGAGAAGACCACCACCACGGTCACCGGCATCGAGATGTTCCGCAAGCTGCTCGACGAGGGCCAGGCCGGTGAGAACGTCGGTCTGCTCCTCCGTGGCATCAAGCGCGAGGACGTCGAGCGCGGCCAGGTCATCATCAAGCCGGGTTCGGTCACGCCGCACACCCAGTTCGAGGCCCAGGCCTACATCCTGTCGAAGGACGAGGGTGGCCGTCACACCCCGTTCTTCAACAACTACCGCCCGCAGTTCTACTTCCGTACCACGGACGTGACCGGCGTCGTGACCCTCCCCGAGGGCACCGAGATGGTCATGCCGGGCGACAACACCGCCATGTCCGTCGAGCTGATCCAGCCCGTCGCCATGGAGGAGGGCCTCAAGTTCGCCATCCGTGAGGGTGGCCGGACCGTCGGCGCCGGCCAGGTCGTCAAGATCACTGCCTGATCTTGAACACCTGGTAGCTCGCGAGAGCTGCTGAGCAGTGAGGGAAGGCCCCGCACCGAAAGGTGCGGGGCCTTCTCGCGTTCCCGGGCGGCTCTACGGCCGCCAGCTCCACGGACGGCCGTCCGCGCCCAGGCCCACCACGGTCACCCCGCGCGCGCCCGGGTGGAGCGCGGCCGGTCCCTGGCCGGGACGGGTACGGAGCCGGCCGCCGGCCCTGAGCACCGTCCGGCCCTTCACGTCCGTGCCGAGCAGCACCGTCCCGAGCGCCGGGGACCGCGCGGCGACCACGTCCCCGTACCCGTCGAGACCGGCGTCTCCGGCCGGGCCGGAAAGCCGCGCGGACGCGGGCGCCCGGAACCAGAGCTCGCCGCCCGCGCTCGCCACCGTGGACCCGGAGAGCGGCAGCCGCGCGGACCTCGGCACCCCGTCCACCCAGTGCCGTACGGACTCCCGCCCCGCCGCGTACACATGCACCCGGCCGGCCGGATCCGTCGAGACGGCCGGCCCGTCCTGGACCTCCGCGTCGCCGGGCAGCGGCCGCCACGGGGACCAGGACCCGTCACCCGCACGCACGCGCGTGGAGACGCCCTTGTCCGCGTTCCGTACGAAGAGGTGGACCCGGCCGTCGGGGGCCGTCACCGCCACCGGGGCACCGATCCGGCGGCCCCGGTCGTCCGAGCGCTCCGGATTCCCCAGGCCACGCCAGGCCAGGAAGCCGCCGCCGGGGGAGCGCTGCTCCAGGAGCACCACCTCGCGCCGGTTGGCCCCGCCGTGCCCGTCGAGCGCCGCGAACCGCACCCCGAGCAGCAGCACCCGGCCGTCGGGGAGGACCGCCGAGCCGAGCGCCGGCGCGAGCGGGCCGCCGCCCAGGTCGGCCGGCTCGCCCCAGACGCCGGGGGCGGACTCCCGCCAGCGGACCGCCCGAAGCCCGAGCACCCCGTACGCGGCGAGCCGGCCGTCCGGCTCCTCGGCGAGCGCCGGGGCGGCGCCGGGCCAGCGGTGGTGGGTGGAGCGGACCCAGCCCTTGTGGTTGGTCAGCGGCCGGTCGCCGCCGACGCCGTAGTCGCCGCAGCCCGAGGGGTTCCCGCACTGCCAGGAAGGGGAGCCGCCGTACGGCACGAGCCGGGCCGCCTTCTCCTCCAGGACCGCCGGGGGGAGGTTCTTGGGCCAGTGCCGGTTGTAGTAGCCGCGGAAGGCGGTGGTCGTGAACGCCGGTATGGGTTCGCCGTCCCGTACGGCGTCGCTGACCCAGCGGCACAGCGCGGCCCAGGTGAAGCAGGCGACCGCCGTGTGGTCCCCGTGGTCCGAGTAGCCCGGCTGCTCGGAGTCCCGCTGCCGGGTGGCCTCCTCGCTCAGCTGGATGTCGGGGTCCGGGTCCAGGGTGTGCACGACCGTGGGCCGGTAGCGGCGGAGCAGCCCCACGAGGACGTCGACCAGCCGGTCGTAGTCGTAGGTGTCGGCGCGGGTGACGGGGGAGCCGGCCGACAGATGGGTGCGCAGCTCCAGGGCCCGGTCCTGCCAGAGCGCCGGCACGGCCATGTAGCGGCGGGCGGTGTGCATCGGCAGGTTGAGGAAGACGAGCTCGATCCTGCGGGTGCCGTGCGCGAGGGTGTCGATCTCGGCCCGCCGGCCGCCGGGGAGCGTCAGGACCTCCCGCCGCCACGGAGTGAAGGCCGGGAGGCCGAGCGCCACCGCGTACGACTGGCGCAGGCCCTGGTGGCGGGCGGAGGAGTAGGCCGCCCGGTCCGGGGGAGCGTCGGGCATCCCCGCGATCCGGTTCCGGCCGGTGTGCTCGCCCGCCGTCACGTACACGGAGACGAGCGGGACGCCCGCGTCGAGCAGCCGCTGGGTGTCCGGGTTCATGAAGTACAGGTCGTCGTCCGGATGCGCCGAGAACTGCAGGAGCAGCGCCCGCCGGGCCCGCGCGGAGGCGATCGGCCTGCCCGGCGCCGGATCGGCGGTCGGCGCTGTCCGGCGCGGCTCCGGTACGGAACACCCGGCGGCGGCCGCGGTGACCGCGAGGGCGGCGGCGAGGACCGTCCGCCGACGGGGTGGAGTGTGCACGGGCAGGGCCTTTCGCTCAATCGGTCCACTGGAAGACGGATTTGCGAGTGAGCCGGTTGTGCGCCGGGCGGGGCCGCCGGGAAGATCGCCGGAAAAGATCTCCGAAATCGTGCGGACGGATGTCGAGAGGCCGATCCTGGTTCCGACCGAAGGGTGACAGCGCGCCGACGGGGCGGGCGGGACGGGGAGGACACCCGAGATGAAGTACGTCGCGATGATCTACGGCAACCAGGCCAAGTGGGACTCCTTCCCGGCCGAGGCCTGGCCCGAGGCGATCGCCCGGCAGGAGGCCTTCAACCGGAAGTACCGGGAGAGCGGCGAGCTGATCGGCGCGTACGGTCTCGCCGACGCGGCCGCCGCCCAGCTCGTACGGCGCGAGGGCGGCGTCCCCGCGGTCACCGACGGCCCGTACCTGGAGACCAAGGAGTACCTGGCCAGCTTCTACCTGCTCGACTGCGACAGCCTGGAGCGGGCCCAGGAGATCGCCGCGGACATGCCCTTCGCGGACGTCGACCCCGTCGAGCTCTGGCCGGTCCTGCACGAGTCCGCGGCGGACGTGTGACCGGCGACCACGACATCGAGGACCTGCTGCGCTCCTGCGCGCCGCAGGTCCTCGGCGCGCTCGTCCGCCGGTTCGGCGACTTCGACCTCTGCGAGGACGCCGTCCAGGAGGCCCTGATCGCCGCCGCGCGGCAGTGGCCCGAGGAGGGGGTCCCCGAGCACGCGCGCGCGTGGCTGCTGACCGTCGCCCACCGCAAGTACGTCGACCACGTGCGCAGCGAGGCGGCGCGCCGGCGCCGCGAGGACGCCGTCGCGCTGGCCACCCCGGACTCCGCGCTCCTCGCGCACGCCGCCGACGACGCTCCGGCCGCCGACCGGGACGACTCCCTGGCGCTGCTCTTCCTCTGCTGCCACCCGGACCTGTCGCCGCCCAGCCGGATCGCGCTCACCCTGCGCGCCGTCGGCGGCCTCACCACGGCGCAGATCGCCGCCGCCTTCCTGGTGCCCGAGCCGACCATGGCGCAGCGGATCAGCCGGGCCAAGCAGGCGATCAAGGACGGCGGCCTGTCCCTCGCGCCGCCCGAGGGCGAGGACCGCACCGCCCGCCTCGCCGAGGTGCGGCACGTGCTGTACCTGGTCTTCAACGAGGGCTACACGGCCAGCGGCGGCGAGGAGCTCACCGCGCCCGAGCTGTCCACCGAGGCGATCCGGCTCGCCCGGATGCTGCACCGGCTCGTCCCCGAGGACACCGAGACGGCGGGCCTGCTCGCGCTGATGCTGCTCACCGACGCCCGCCGGCCGGCCCGCACGGGCCCGCACGGGGAACTCGTACCGCTCGCGGAGCAGGACCGGGGGAGCTGGGACGCCGCGCTGATCGCCGAGGGCGTGGAGCTGATCAGCCGCACCCTGCCGCAGGGCCGGGTCGGCCCGTACCAGCTGCAGGCGGCGATCGCGGCCGTGCACGACGAGGCCGCCTCCGCCGAGGCCACGGACTGGCCGCAGATCCTCGCCCTGTACGAGCTCCTGGAGCAGACCGGGCCGAACCCGATGGTCACCCTCAACCGCGCGGTCGCCGCCGCCATGGTGCACGGCCCACGGGCCGGGCTCGATCTGCTCGACGGCCTGGCGGAGGACCGGCGGCTCGCCCGGAACCACCGCCTCCTCGCGACCCGCGCGCACCTGCTGGAACTCCTCGGCGACGGGGAGGGGGCGGCCGCGGCCTACCGGGAGGCGGCCCGTCACACCACCAGCGCGCCCGAGCGGCGGCACCTGACCGAGCGGGCCCGGCGGTTGGGCTGACCGCCCGGGCGACGGGGGAGAGGGGCGCGCGCGGCAGGCGCATGCGCCCGCGCGCATGGCTGTACGTGACGTGGGGTACAGTCTTCGCCCCCGATTGGCGGCCGGAAGGCCCCGTATGGCAGACTGTCCAAGTTGCTCGGTTGAGTGCCGATGCTGCGCGCCTCCCGTCGGGAGGACCGGAAGCGAGTCCCACAGTACTCGTCGCTCCTTCTCAGGAGCGGACGTACGGGAATCTTCTGGGAAGCGTCAGCGGGGTGCCGGCCAGGCGCCCGGTGGGTGTTTGCCCCCGAACTGCGGTCATGGCGACCGCGCCCCCTTGGTTGGGAAATCCTCAGGGATTTCTGCGTAGAGGGAGCGCGACACGCCCGACCGCGTGGGTCGGAGGAAGACGGCGCTTCTCAGGAAGCACAGCGCACCGGGTTCCAGAGCGTTACGAGACAAAGGACTACTAGTAGCCATGGCGGGACAGAAGATCCGCATCCGGCTCAAGGCCTACGACCACGAGGTCATCGACTCCTCGGCGAAGAAGATCGTCGAGACGGTGACCCGCACTGGTGCGTCGGTCGCGGGCCCGGTGCCGCTGCCCACTGAGAAGAACGTGTACTGCGTCATCAAGTCGCCGCACAAGTACAAGGACTCGCGCGAGCACTTCGAGATGCGCACGCACAAGCGCCTCATCGACATCCTCGACCCCACGCCGAAGACGGTCGACTCGCTCATGCGTCTCGACCTGCCGGCTGGCGTCGACATCGAGATCAAGCTCTGAGGTGACGCGCGAGATGGCTAAGAACATCAAGGGCATCCTGGGCGAGAAGCTCGGCATGACGCAGGTCTGGGACGAGAACAACCGGGTCGTCCCGGTGACCGTCGTCAAGGCCGGCCCGAATGTCGTGACCCAGGTCCGTACGAACGACGTCGACGGCTACGAGTCGGTCCAGATCGCCTTCGGCGAGATCGACCCGCGCAAGGTGAACAAGCCCCTCAAGGGCCACTTCGCCAAGGCCGACGTCACCCCGCGCCGCCACCTGGTGGAGCTCCGCACCGCTGACGCCTCCGAGTACACGCTCGGCCAGGAGATCACCGCCGAGGTCTTCGAGGCCGGCGTGAAGGTCGACGTCACCGGCAAGAGCAAGGGCAAGGGCTTCGCCGGTGCGATGAAGCGCCACAACTTCCGTGGTGGCAAGGCCTCGCACGGTGCCCACCGCGTGCACCGCAAGCCGGGTTCGATCGGTGGCTGCGCCACCCCGGGCCGCGTCTTCAAGGGCATGCGCATGGCCGGTCGCATGGGCAACGAGCGTGTGACCACCCAGAACCTGACCGTCCACGCCGTTGACGCCGAGAAGGGTCTGCTGCTCATCAAGGGCGCCGTCCCCGGCCCCAACGGTGGCCTCGTCCTGGTCCGCACCGCGGCCAAGGGGGTTTGAGGAACCGATGAGCACCATTGACATCCTTTCGCCGTCTGGCGACAAGGCCGGGACCGTCGAGCTCCCCGCGGAGATCTTCGGCGCCAAGGTCAGCGTCCCGCTGATCCACCAGGTCGTCGTCGCGCAGCTGGCCGCGGCCCGTCAGGGCACGCACAAGACCAAGACCCGTGGCGAAGTCCGCGGTGGTGGCAAGAAGCCTTACCGCCAGAAGGGCACCGGCCGCGCCCGTCAGGGTTCGACCCGCGCCCCGCAGTTCGCCGGTGGTGGCGTCGTGCACGGTCCCGTGCCGCGTGACTACTCGCAGCGGACCCCGAAGAAGATGAAGGCCGCCGCCCTCCGCGGTGCCCTGTCGGACCGGGCGAACCACTCCCGCATCCACGTCGTCACCGGCGTGGTCGAGGGTGGCATCTCCACCAAGGCCGCCAAGACGCTGTTCGGCAAGATCTCGGAGCGCAAGAACCTGCTCCTGGTCGCCGAGCGCTCCGACGAGGCCGCGTGGCTGTCCGCCCGCAACCTGCCCCAGGTGCACATCCTGGAGCCGGGCCAGCTCAACACGTACGACGTGATCGTCTCCGACGACGTGGTCTTCACCCAGGCCGCCCTCGAGTCCTTCGTGTCTGGCCCCCAGACCGCTGAGACCGAAGGGAGCGACGCCTGATGACTGAGGCCGTCGTCACCAGCAAGACCTTCTCGGACCCGCGCGACATTCTCGTCAAGCCGGTCGTCTCGGAGAAGAGCTACGCCCTGCTGGACGAGAACAAGTACACGTTCATCGTCGCGCCTGGCTCCAACAAGACCCAGATCAAGCAGGCCGTCGAGGCGGTCTTCTCGGTCAAGGTCACCGGGGTCAACACGATCAACCGTCAGGGCAAGCGCAAGCGCACCCGCACCGGTTTCGGCAAGCGCGCCAACACCAAGCGCGCCATCGTGACCCTTGCTGAGGGCAACCGTATCGACATCTTCGGCGGTCCGACCGCCTAACGGCGGTCTGGATCGTCCGGAATCGGACGAGGACTGAGAAATGGGAATCCGCAAGTACAAGCCGACTACGCCGGGCCGTCGTGGCTCCTCCGTAGCCGACTTCGTCGAGATCACGCGGTCCACGCCGGAGAAGTCGCTGGTCCGCCCCCTGCACAGCAAGGGCGGCCGTAACAACACCGGTCGTGTGACCGTCCGTCACCAGGGCGGTGGCCACAAGCGCGCCTACCGCGTGATCGACTTCCGTCGTCACGACAAGGACGGCGTGCCGGCCAAGGTCGCTCACATCGAGTACGACCCCAACCGCACCGCGCGCATCGCGCTCCTCCACTACGTGGACGGCGAGAAGCGCTACATCATCGCCCCCAAGGGTCTGACCCAGGGCGACCGCGTCGAGAACGGCCCGGGCGCGGACATCAAGCCCGGCAACAACCTGGCGCTCCGCAACATCCCGGTCGGTACCACGATCCACGCGATCGAGCTCCGTCCCGGTGGCGGCGCCAAGTTCGCCCGCTCGGCCGGTGCCTCCGTGCAGCTGCTGGCGAAGGAGGGCACGATGGCCCACCTTCGTATGCCGTCCGGTGAGATCCGTCTCGTCGACGCCCGCTGCCGCGCCACCATCGGCGAGGTCGGCAACGCCGAGCAGTCGAACATCAACTGGGGCAAGGCCGGCCGTAAGCGCTGGCTTGGCGTTCGCCCGACCGTCCGCGGTGTGGCGATGAACCCGGTCGACCACCCGCACGGTGGTGGTGAGGGCAAGACCTCCGGTGGTCGCCACCCGGTCTCCCCGTGGGGTCAGAAGGAGGGTCGTACTCGTTCGCCGAAGAAGGCTTCGAACAAGTACATCGTCCGCCGCCGCAAGACGAACAAGAAGCGCTAGGAGCGGGTTTAGATGCCGCGCAGTCTCAAGAAGGGACCCTTCGTCGACGGCCACCTCGTCAAGAAGGTGGACGCCCAGAACGAAGCCGGTACCAAGAACGTCATCAAGACCTGGTCCCGTCGCTCGATGATCATCCCGGCCATGCTCGGCCACACGATCGCGGTGCACAACGGCAAGACCCACATTCCGGTGTTTGTCACCGAGTCGATGGTCGGCCACAAGCTCGGCGAGTTCTCGCCGACGCGCACCTTCCGGGGTCACGTGAAGGACGACCGGAAGTCGAAGCGCCGCTAGTAGCGGGGTGGAATGACCATGACAGACACTGGAAGGACAACCATGGAAGCCAGGGCCCAGGCGCGGTACATCCGCGTCACGCCCATGAAGGCCCGCCGCGTGGTGGACCTTATCCGTGGCATGGACGCCACGGAGGCTCAGGCGGTCCTGCGTTTCGCCCCGCAGGCCGCGAGCGTGCCGGTTGGCAAGGTGCTGGACAGCGCCATCGCCAACGCCGCGCACAACTACGACCACACGGACGCCTCTTCGCTGTTCATCAGCGAGGCGTTCGTCGATGAGGGCCCGACCCTGAAGCGGTTCCGTCCGCGTGCCCAGGGCCGTGCCTACCGGATCCGTAAGCGGACCAGCCACATCACCGTGGTCGTCAGCAGCAAGGAAGGAACCCGGTAATGGGCCAGAAGGTTAACCCGCATGGGTTCCGGCTCGGCATCACCACGGACTTCAAGTCCCGCTGGTACGCCGACAAGCTGTACAAGGACTACGTCAAGGAAGACGTCGCCATCCGTCGGATGATGACGTCCGGCATGGAGCGCGCCGGCATCTCGAAGGTTGAGATCGAGCGCACCCGTGACCGCGTGCGGGTGGACATCCACACCGCGCGTCCCGGCATCGTCATCGGCCGCCGTGGCGCCGAGGCCGACCGCATCCGCGGCGACCTCGAGAAGCTCACGGGCAAGCAGGTCCAGCTGAACATCCTCGAGGTCAAGAACCCCGAGATGGACGCCCAGCTGGTTGCTCAGGCCGTTGCCGAGCAGCTCTCCTCCCGCGTCTCCTTCCGTCGCGCCATGCGTAAGAGCATGCAGGGCACGATGAAGGCCGGCGCCAAGGGCATCAAGATCCAGTGCGGCGGTCGTCTCGGCGGCGCCGAGATGTCCCGCTCGGAGTTCTACCGCGAGGGTCGTGTGCCGCTGCACACGCTCCGCGCGAACGTGGACTACGGCTTCTTCGAGGCCAAGACGACCTTCGGTCGCATTGGCGTCAAGGTCTGGATCTACAAGGGCGACGTCAAGAACATCGCCGAGGTCCGCGCCGAGAACGCCGCTGCCCGTGCGGGTAACCGCCCGGCCCGTGGCGCCGGCGCTGGCGACCGCCCGGCCGGCCGTGGTGGCCGCGGTGGCGAGCGTGGCGGCCGCGGCCGCAAGCCGCAGCAGTCGGCTCCGGCCGCCGAGGCCCCCAAGGCCGAGGCTGCCGCCGCTGCTCCGGCTGAGAGCACCGGAACGGAGGCCTGACCGACATGCTGATCCCCCGTAGGGTCAAGCACCGCAAGCAGCACCACCCGAAGCGCTCCGGCGCGAGCAAGGGTGGTACGCAGGTTGCGTTCGGCGAGTACGGCATTCAGGCCCTCACGCCGGCTTACGTGACCAACCGCCAGATCGAGGCGGCTCGTATCGCGATGACCCGCCACATCAAGCGTGGCGGCAAGGTCTGGATCAACATCTACCCGGACCGCCCGCTGACGAAGAAGCCCGCCGAGACCCGCATGGGTTCCGGTAAGGGTTCTCCGGAGTGGTGGATCGCGAACGTCAAGCCGGGTCGGGTGATGTTCGAACTGTCCTACCCGAACGAGAAGATCGCGCGCGAGGCCCTGACCCGTGCGGCCCACAAGCTGCCGATGAAGTGCAAGATCGTGAAGCGCGAAGCAGGTGAGCTGTGATGTCGGCCGGTACCAAGGCGTCCGAGCTGCGCGAGCTGGGCAACGAGGAGCTTCTCAACAAGCTCCGCGAGGCCAAGGAAGAGCTGTTCAACCTCCGCTTCCAGGCGGCGACCGGTCAGCTCGAGAACCACGGTCGGCTCAAGTCCGTCCGTAAGGACATCGCCCGGATCTACACCCTGATGCGTGAGCGTGAGCTGGGCATCGAGACGGTGGAGAACGCCTGATGAGCGAGAGCAACGTGACTGAGAAGACCGAGCGCAACGCTCGCAAGGTCCGCGAGGGCCTGGTCGTCAGCGACAAGATGGACAAGACCGTCGTCGTCGCTGTCGAGGACCGCGTCAAGCACGCGCTGTACGGCAAGGTCATCCGCCGTACGAACAAGCTCAAGGCTCACGACGAGCAGAACGCTGCCGGCATCGGCGACCGCGTCCTCCTGATGGAGACCCGGAAGCTGTCCGCCACGAAGCACTGGCGCGTCGTCGAGATCCTCGAGAAGGCCAAGTAATTACTCGAGGGGTTTCCCTCGGGTCAGTTCCGCCAGGCTCGGTGGGGTTGCGCCACTCACGTAGCGCAACCCCGCCGGGAACCGGCAGACAAATCAGGAGATAGACGTGATCCAGCAGGAGTCGCGACTGCGTGTCGCCGACAACACTGGTGCCAAGGAGATCCTTTGCATCCGTGTTCTCGGTGGCTCCGGTCGCCGCTACGCGGGCATCGGTGACGTCATCGTCGCCACCGTCAAGGACGCGATCCCCGGTGGCAACGTGAAGAAGGGTGACGTCGTCAAGGCGGTCATCGTTCGCACCGTCAAGGAGCGCCGCCGCCAGGACGGCTCGTACATCCGCTTCGACGAGAACGCCGCTGTCATTCTCAAGAACGACGGCGACCCTCGTGGCACCCGTATCTTCGGCCCGGTCGGCCGTGAGCTGCGCGAGAAGAAGTTCATGAAGATCATCTCGCTCGCGCCGGAGGTGCTGTAAGCATGAAGATCAAGAAGGGCGACCTGGTCCAGGTCATCACCGGTAAGGACAAGGGCAAGCAGGGCAAGGTCATCACGGCCTTCCCGCGCGAGAACCGCGTCCTGGTCGAGGGTGTCAACCGGGTCAAGAAGCACACCAAGGCCGGCCCCTCGCAGGCCGGCGGCATCGTGACGACCGAGGCTCCGGTCCACGTCTCCAACGTCCAGCTGGTCGTGGAGAAGGACGGCAAGAAGGTCGTCACGCGTGTCGGTTACCGCTTCGACGACGAGGGCAACAAGATCCGCGTTGCCAAGCGGACGGGTGAGGACATCTGATGGCTACCACCACTCCGCGTCTCAAGACGAAGTACCGCGAGGAGATCGCGGGCAAGCTGCGTGACGAGTTCAAGTACGAGAACGTCATGCAGATCCCCGGCCTCGTGAAGATCGTGGTCAACATGGGTGTCGGCGACGCCGCCCGTGACTCGAAGCTCATGGACGGTGCCGTCCGTGACCTGACCACCATCACCGGTCAGAAGCCGGCCATCACCAAGGCCCGCAAGTCCATCGCGCAGTTCAAGCTGCGTGAGGGCCAGCCGATCGGTGCGCACGTCACCCTCCGTGGCGACCGCATGTGGGAGTTCCTGGACCGCACCCTGTCGCTCGCGCTTCCGCGCATCCGCGACTTCCGCGGCCTGTCCCCCAAGCAGTTCGACGGCCGTGGCAACTACACCTTCGGTCTCACGGAGCAGGTCATGTTCCACGAGATCGACCAGGACAAGATCGACCGTGTCCGGGGTATGGACATCACCGTGGTGACCACGGCGACCAACGACGACGAGGGCCGTGCCCTTCTGCGTCACCTCGGCTTCCCGTTCAAGGAGGCGTAAGCGAGATGGCGAAGAAGGCTCTCATCGCGAAGGCTGCCCGCAAGCCCAAGTTCGGCGTGCGTGGCTACACGCGCTGCCAGCGCTGTGGTCGTCCCCACTCCGTGTACCGCAAGTTCGGCCTGTGCCGCGTGTGCCTCCGTGAGATGGCTCACCGTGGCGAGCTGCCGGGCGTGACCAAGAGCTCCTGGTAACTCCCTTCTGTCCTCTGGACGTTAGGGATAACCGGAGTCTCTCGGTAAGCATTGGGTCGGCGGAGGTCCACCCCCGTATGCCTTAGGCTTGTGGGGTTGGGCGTCCGCCGCCCGTACGACTTACTACGCCGTAGGTCCCCGCGCCGCACCCGTCCCGCCCCTGTGTGGGGAGAGGGATGGCGCATACAGGAAACCCCGGCGAGAGAGGCCGAAGGCCAATTCATGACCATGACTGATCCGATCGCGGACATGCTGACTCGTCTGCGTAACGCGAACTCGGCATACCACGACTCCGTGACGATGCCGCACAGCAAGATCAAGTCTCACATCGCGGAAATCCTCCAGCAGGAGGGCTTCATCACGGGCTGGAAGGTCGAGGACGCCGAGGTCGGCAAGAACCTCGTCCTCGAGCTCAAGTTCGGTCCGAACCGTGAGCGCTCCATCGCGGGCATCAAGCGGATCTCGAAGCCCGGTCTCCGGGTTTACGCGAAGTCCACCAACCTGCCGAAGGTTCTCGGCGGCCTGGGCGTGGCGATCATCTCCACGTCCCACGGTCTCCTGACCGGCCAGCAGGCAGGCAAGAAGGGCGTAGGTGGGGAAGTCCTCGCCTACGTCTGGTAGTCGGGAACGGAGGAATAGCTAATGTCGCGTATTGGCAAGCTGCCTATCCAGGTTCCCGCCGGCGTGGACGTCACCATCGATGGCCGCACGGTCACGGTCAAGGGTTCCAAGGGCACCCTGACCCACACCGTCGCCGCGCCGATCGAGATCGTTAAGGGCGAGGATGGCGTGCTCAACGTCAACCGTCCGAACGACGAGCGTCAGAACAAGGCCCTGCACGGCCTGTCCCGCACGCTGGTGGCCAACATGATCACCGGTGTGACCCAGGGTTACGTCAAGGCGCTCGAGATCAGCGGTGTCGGTTACCGCGTGGCCGCGAAGGGCTCCGCTCTGGAGTTCCAGCTCGGCTACAGCCACCCGATCCTGATCGAGGCGCCCGAGGGCATCTCGTTCAAGGTCGAGTCGCCGACCAAGTTCTCGGTCGAGGGCATCGACAAGCAGAAGGTCGGCGAGGTCGCCGCCAACATCCGCAAGCTTCGCAAGCCCGACCCCTACAAGGCCAAGGGCGTGAAGTACGCGGGCGAGGTCATCCGCCGCAAGGTCGGAAAGGCTGGTAAGTAAGCCATGGCATACGGTGTGAAGATCGCCAAGGGCGACGCCTACAAGGGCGCCGCCAAGAAGCGCCGCCACATCCGCATCCGCAAGAACGTGTCGGGTACGGCGGAGCGTCCGCGCCTCGTCGTGACGCGTTCCAACCGCGGTATCACCGCTCAGGTCATCGACGACCTCAAGGGCCACACCCTTGCGTCGGCGTCGACCCTGGACGCGTCGATCCGCGGTGGCGAGGGTGACAAGTCCGCGCAGGCCAAGCAGGTCGGTTCCCTGGTCGCCGAGCGCGCCAAGGCCGCCGGTGTCGAGGCTGTCGTGTTCGACCGTGGTGGCAACAGGTACGCCGGGCGCATTGCCGCTCTGGCTGACGCCGCCCGCGAAGCCGGGCTGAAGTTCTAAGCCCCGGTTCCGGGACTAACGGACGTAACAGAGAGAGGTAATCCAATGGCTGGACCCCAGCGCCGCGGCAGCGGTGCCGGTGGCGGCGAGCGGCGGGACCGGAAGGGTCGCGACGGTGGCGCTGCCGCCGAGAAGACCGCGTACGTTGAGCGCGTTGTCGCGATCAACCGCGTCGCCAAGGTTGTCAAGGGTGGTCGTCGCTTCAGCTTCACCGCGCTCGTCGTGGTGGGTGACGGTGACGGCACCGTAGGTGTCGGTTACGGCAAGGCCAAGGAAGTTCCCGCGGCCATCGCCAAGGGCGTCGAGGAAGCCAAGAAGAACTTCTTCAAGGTTCCCCGCATCCAGGGCACCATCCCTCACCCGATCCAGGGCGAGAAGGCCGCGGGCGTCGTCCTGCTCAAGCCGGCTTCCCCCGGTACCGGTGTTATCGCCGGTGGCCCGGTGCGCGCCGTGCTCGAGTGCGCCGGCGTTCACGACATCCTGTCGAAGTCGCTCGGCTCCGACAACGCGATCAACATCGTGCACGCGACCGTGGAGGCCCTCAAGGGCCTGCAGCGTCCCGAGGAGATCGCGGCTCGCCGTGGTCTGCCGCTCGAGGACGTCGCTCCCGCGGCTCTGCTCCGTGCGCGTGCTGGGGCGGGTGCGTAATGGCTCGCCTCAAGGTCACGCAGACGAAGTCGTACATCGGCAGCAAGCAGAACCACCGCGACACCCTCCGTTCCCTGGGCCTCAAGCGCCTGGGTGACGTGGTTGTCAAGGAGGACCGCCCCGAGTTCCGCGGCATGGTGCACACCGTCCGCCACCTCGTGACGGTCGAGGAGGTTGACTGACATGGCGGAGAACAACCCGCTGAAGGCCCACAACCTCCGTCCCGCCCCGGGCGCCAAGACCGCCAAGACCCGTGTGGGTCGTGGTGAGGCGTCGAAGGGTAAGACGGCCGGTCGTGGTACGAAGGGTACGAAGGCCCGTTACCAGGTTCCGGAGCGCTTCGAGGGTGGCCAGATGCCCCTCCACATGCGTCTTCCGAAGCTGAAGGGCTTCAAGAACCCCTTCCGCACCGAGTACCAGGTCGTGAACCTGGACAAGCTGGCCGCGCTCTACCCGCAGGGTGGCGAGGTCACGGTGGCCGACCTGGTCGCCAAGGGTGCCGTTCGCAAGAACCAGCTCGTCAAGGTCCTGGGCCAGGGCGAGGTCTCCGTGGCGCTGCAGGTGACGGTCGACGCCGTCTCCGGCTCCGCCAAGGAGAAGATCGCCGCCGCCGGCGGCAGCGTCACCGAGCTCGTCTGAGACGACTCGATGGCTTGAACATCCGACCGGGGATGCCTCCCAAAAGGGGCATCCCCGGTTGGTCGTTCCTAGGGGGGCATGGTCGCCGGTAAGGTGGCGTGCACCGTCTAGGCTCCGTGCGGTATGCCCGCACGGAATTGATGACCGATACCCAATCGTCGAACCTCAAGACCGTCACCCTTGACGCATAGCGCGGGGGTCGCAGGAGGCACCGTGCTCACCGCGTTCGCCCGGGCGTTCAAGACGCCCGACCTGCGCAAGAAGCTGCTCTTCACGCTCGCCATCATCGTGCTGTACCGCCTCGGGGCCCACATCCCGGTGCCCGGCGTCAGCTACGAGGCCGTCCAGCAGTGTGTCAAGCAGGCCAGCGAGGGCAACAACAGCCTGTTCGGCCTGGTCAACATGTTCAGTGGCGGGGCGCTGCTGCAGATCACCATCTTCGCGCTCGGCATCATGCCGTACATCACGGCGAGCATCATCCTGCAGCTGCTGACCGTCGTGATCCCGCGCCTCGAAGCCCTCAAGAAGGAGGGTCAGGCCGGTACTGCCAAGATCACGCAGTACACCCGGTACCTGACCGTGGCCCTCGCCATCCTCCAGGGCACCGGTCTCGTCGCGACCGCCAAGAGCGGTGCGCTGTTCAGCGGCTGCATCGTCGCCGACCAGGTCGTGCCGAACCAGTCGATCTTCACCATCGCCACCATGGTCATCACGATGACCGCGGGCACCTGCATCGTCATGTGGCTCGGCGAGCTGATCACCGACCGTGGCATCGGCAACGGCATGTCGATCCTGATGTTCATCTCGATCGCCGCCGGCTTCCCGGGCGCCCTGTGGGCCATCAAGGAGAGCGGCAAGCTCGCCAAGGGCTGGATCGAGTTCGGCACCGTCATCCTCATCGGCTTCGTGATGGTGGCCCTCGTGGTCTTCGTCGAGCAGGCCCAGCGACGCATCCCGGTCCAGTACGCGAAGCGCATGATCGGCCGCAGGTCGTACGGCGGTACGTCCACTTACATCCCGTTGAAGGTGAACCAGGCGGGTGTGATTCCTGTCATCTTCGCGTCGTCGCTGCTCTACATCCCGGCCTTGATCGCGCAGTTCTCGAACTCCACCGCAGGGTGGAAGACCTGGATCGAAGCCCACTTCGTCAAGGGTGACCACCCCTACTACATCGCCGCGTACTTCCTTCTGATCGTGTTCTTCGCCTTCTTCTACGTGGCGATCTCGTTCAACCCCGAGGAAGTCGCCGACAACATGAAGAAGTATGGTGGCTTCATCCCGGGTATCCGGGCTGGTCGACCTACTGCCGAGTATCTGAGCTACGTGCTCAACCGGATCACTTGGCCGGGCTCGCTGTACTTGGGTCTGATCGCTCTTGTGCCGACGATGGCGTTGGCAGGCTTCGGTGGCGCCAATGCCAACTTCCCCTTCGGTGGGACGAGCATCCTCATCATCGTGGGTGTGGGGCTGGAGACCGTGAAGCAGATCGAGAGCCAGCTCCAGCAGCGCAATTACGAAGGGTTCCTCCGCTGATGCGAATCGTCCTCGTCGGACCGCCCGGTGCGGGCAAGGGCACGCAGGCCGCGTACCTCGCCAAGAACCTGGGCATCCCGCACATCTCTACGGGCGACCTGTTCCGTGCCAACATCTCGCAGGGCACGCCGCTCGGCGTAGAGGCGCAGTCGTACATGAAGGCCGGCCAGCTCGTGCCGGACTCCGTGACGATCGGGATGGCCGAGGACCGCATGCGCCAGGCGGACGCCGAGGGCGGCTTCCTGCTCGACGGGTTCCCGCGGAACGTGGCCCAGGCCGAGGCCCTGGACGCGTTCCTGAAGGCCGACGGCATCGAGCTGGACGCGGTCCTGGACCTGGAGGTCCCCGAGGACGAGGTCGTGAAGCGGATCGCGGGTCGCCGCATCTGCCGCAACGACTCCTCGCACGTGTTCCACGTGACGTACAACGCTCCCAAGACCGAGGGTGTCTGCGACGCCTGCGGCGGCGAGCTGTACCAGCGCGAGGACGACACGGAGGAGACCGTCCGCAAGCGTCTGGCGGTCTACCACACCGAGACCGAGCCGATCATCGACTACTACCGGGAGCAGAACCTGGTGGAGACGATCCTGGCGCTCGGCAAGGTGGACGAGGTCACCGCCAAGGCGATGGACGCGCTCAAGAAGTAACCCCTGGTTCGTGCGATACGGCCGCGGTGCCCCTCGGGGCGTCGCGGCCGTATCGTTGTTCTGTTCCCCGTACTCGAAGGAAAGGCCGCGGCCACGATGGTGCAGATCAAGACCCCCGAGCAGATCGCGAAGATGCGCGAGGCGGGGCTGGTCGTCGCCGCCATCCACGCGGCGACGCGTGAGGCGGCCGTGCCGGGCGCCACGACGAAGGACCTGGACGAGGTCGCGCGGAAGGTCATCGCCGACCACGGGGCGAAGTCGAACTTCCTCGGCTACGGCGGCTTCCCCGCGACGATCTGCACCTCGGTGAACGAGGTCGTCGTCCACGGCATCCCCGACGACAAGACCGTCCTCAAGGACGGCGACATCATCTCCATCGACTGCGGCGCGATCGTGGACGGCTGGCACGGTGACGCGGCGTACACGGCCTTCGTGGGCACGGGCCACGCGCCGGAGCTCGTGGAGCTCTCCCGGGTGACCGAGGAGTCGATGTGGGCCGGCATCGCGGCCATGAAGCTCGGCAACCGCCTGGTGGACATCTCGCGGGCGATCGAGACGTACATCAAGCGGCAGCCGCGGCCGGCCGTCGGCGACCACAGCCTCGGCCGGTACGGGATCATCGAGGACTACGGCGGCCACGGCATCGGCACCGAGATGCACATGGACCCGCACCTGCTGAACTACGTCTCCCGCAAGCGCGGCAAGGGCCCGAAGCTGGTCCCCGGCTTCTGCCTGGCGATCGAGCCGATGGTCTCCCTGGGCACCCCGCAGACGGAGGTCCTGAAGGACGACTGGACGGTCATCACGACGGACGGCACCTGGTCCTCCCACTGGGAGCACAGCATCGCCCTGACGGAGGAGGGCCCCCTGGTCCTCACGGCCATCGACGGCGGCAAGGCGAAGCTGGCGGAGCTCGGCGTCACGGCGGCCCCGGACCCGCTGGCGTAGGGCCGATTTCGGGTCCGCGTAATGATCTTCTACGGTGGGCAGACTTCCCGATTCGTCTTTTCCTGGGGCCTGACGTAGACTGATGCGTCGGCTCTCGTGTACCCGTGTGTCCGCACCCGGCGGCGAGAGTCGATCAAGGTAGCCGATTCGAAAGGCGAAGCGTGGCCAAGAAGCAAGGTGCCATCGAAATCGAGGGCACCGTGATCGAGTCCCTCCCGAACGCCATGTTCAAGGTGGAGCTCCAGAACGGTCACAAGGTCCTCGCGCACATCTCCGGCAAGATGCGGATGCACTACATCCGAATCCTCCCGGACGACCGGGTCGTCGTGGAGCTCTCTCCGTACGACCTGACGCGTGGCCGGATCGTCTACCGGTACAAGTAGATCTTGCCCGCACCCGCCCTCCGCGCGGGTGGTGGCACTGACCCGGAGAACCTCACATCCCATGAAGGTCAAGCCGAGCGTCAAGAAGATCTGCGACAAGTGCAAGGTGATCCGCCGTCACGGCCGGGTCATGGTCATCTGCGACAACCTGCGCCACAAGCAGCGCCAGGGCTGACGCACGCCGACCGACCTGCATTTCGCAGTTCTTCGCGCGACGCATAGCAATACGTACATACGCAGAGCCCGTCCGACCGTGTCCCACGGTTGACGGCACCTCCGGCGGGGGCCGGGGACCCGACCTGTACCTCATACGGCAGCCGGGAACGGTTCTGCAGCAGACCCCCGAGAACACAGGAGCCATTGAATGGCACGCGTTTCCGGTGTTGACATCCCGCGCGAAAAGCGTGTGGTGGTCGCACTCACCTACGTCTTCGGCATCGGGCGTACCCGGTCCGAGGAGATCCTCGCCGCCACCGGCGTGAACCCGTCCACCCGTGTCCGCGACCTTGCCGAGGAAGACCTCGTCAAGATCCGCGAGTACGTGGACGCCAACCTCCAGACCGAGGGTGACCTCCGCCGCGAGATCGCCGCCGACATCCGCCGCAAGGTCGAGATCGGCTGCTACCAGGGCCTGCGCCACCGTCGTGGCCTGCCCGTCCGCGGCCAGCGCACCAGCACGAACGCTCGTACCCGCAAGGGCCCGCGTCGCGCCATCGCCGGCAAGAAGAAGCCGGGCAAGAAGTAGTCCTCAGCGGACGCTTGACCAAGCGGTCTTCGCTGTAGGACCGACCACCTCCCGTAGGAGTAAGAGATGCCCCCCAAGGGTCGTCAGGGCGCTGCCAAGAAGGTGCGCCGCAAGGAAAAGAAGAACGTCGCTCACGGCCACGCGCACATCAAGAGCACGTTCAACAACACGATCGTCTCGATCACGGACCCCTCGGGCAACGTGATCTCCTGGGCCTCCGCCGGCCACGTCGGCTTCAAGGGCTCGCGCAAGTCCACCCCGTTCGCCGCGCAGATGGCCGCCGAGTCGGCCGCTCGCCGCGCGCAGGAGCACGGCATGCGCAAGGTCGACGTCTTCGTCAAGGGTCCCGGCTCCGGCCGTGAGACCGCGATCCGCTCCCTCCAGGCCACCGGCCTCGAGGTCGGCTCGATCCAGGACGTCACCCCCACGCCGCACAACGGCTGCCGTCCCCCCAAGCGCCGCCGCGTCTGACGCACTGGCTGCTTGACCTGGACTTTCGGGCGGTGCGTCCCCTTTCGGGGGCGTACCGCCCGTACCCTTGCAGTACGTAACACCCCCGTCGGGCGTCAAATAGTGGGCGTCCACGACTGAAGGAAACACAGACATGCTTATCGCTCAGCGTCCGTCGCTGACCGAAGAGGTCGTCGACGAGTTCCGCTCCCGGTTCGTCATCGAGCCGCTGGAGCCGGGCTTCGGCTACACCCTCGGCAACTCCCTCCGCCGTACCCTCCTCTCCTCGATCCCGGGTGCCGCTGTCACCAGCATCCGCATCGACGGTGTCCTGCACGAGTTCACCACCGTGCCGGGCGTCAAGGAGGACGTCACCGACCTCATCCTCAACATCAAGCAGCTGGTCGTCTCCTCGGAGCACGACGAGCCGGTCGTGATGTACCTGCGCAAGCAGGGCCCGGGTCTGGTCACCGCCGCCGACATCGCGCCCCCGGCCGGTGTCGAGGTGCACAACCCCGACCTCGTTCTCGCCACGCTCAACGGCAAGGGCAAGCTGGAGATGGAGCTGACCGTCGAGCGCGGTCGCGGCTACGTCTCCGCCGTCCAGAACAAGCAGGTCGGCCAGGAGATCGGCCGCATCCCGGTCGACTCCATCTACTCGCCGGTCCTCAAGGTCACCTACAAGGTCGAGGCGACCCGAGTCGAGCAGCGCACCGACTTCGACAAGCTCATCGTCGACGTCGAGACCAAGCAGGCCATGCGCCCGCGTGACGCCATGGCGTCCGCCGGCAAGACCCTGGTCGAGCTGTTCGGTCTGGCCCGCGAGCTCAACATCGACGCCGAGGGCATCGACATGGGCCCGTCCCCGACGGACGCCGCCCTCGCCGCCGACCTCGCGCTGCCGATCGAGGAGCTCGAGCTCACCGTTCGCTCGTACAACTGCCTCAAGCGTGAGGGCATCCACTCCGTGGGTGAGCTCGTCGCCCGCTCCGAGGCCGACCTGCTCGACATCCGCAACTTCGGTGCGAAGTCGATCGACGAGGTCAAGGCGAAGCTGGCCGGCATGGGCCTGGCCCTCAAGGACAGCCCGCCCGGATTCGACCCGACCGCCGCGGCGGACGCCTTCGGCGCCGACGACGACGCGGATGCCGGGTTCGTCGAGACCGAGCAGTACTAGTCGCAGTCTTGCTGCGGGCCGGTTTCGGCTGGTCGCGCAGTTCCCCGCGCCCCTCTGGGGCGCGGGGTCTCCGACGGGTGACCGCCCGCTCGGACACTGACATCGGTACCTCATACGGCCGGTGCAGATCACAAGGAGAAACACCATGCCGCGTCCCGCGAAGGGTGCCCGCCTCGGCGGTTCCGCCGCGCACGAGAAGCTGCTCCTCGCCAACCTGGCGAAGTCGCTCTTCGAGCACGGCCGCATCACCACGACCGAGGCCAAGGCCCGTCGCCTGCGTCCGGTCGCCGAGCGCCTGATCACCAAGGCGAAGAAGGGCGACATCCACAACCGTCGCCTGGTGCTGCAGACGATCACCGACAAGGGCGTCGTCCACACCCTCTTCACCGAGATCGCCCCGCGTTACTCGGAGCGTCCGGGTGGCTACACCCGCATCACCAAGATCGGCAACCGTCGTGGCGACAACGCCCCGATGGCCGTGATCGAGCTGGTCGAGGGCGAGATCGCCAAGAAGGCGACCGTTGCCGAGGCCGAGGCCGCCACCAAGCGCGCCGTCAAGGAGGCCGACGAGGCCGCCGCCGTCGAGGCGACCGAGGACGAGGCGAAGGACGCGTAAGCGTTTTTCGTACGTTTCTCGTGAGCGGGCCCGTACCCCCTGGGGTGCGGGCCCGTTCCCGTGTGTTTGAGAGGATCTCCGCGTGAGCGATGACGTGCAGGACGGGTTCGTACGGGTTCGGCTCGACCTTTCGTACGACGGCAAGGACTTCTCCGGCTGGGCCAAGCAGGCCCAGGGGCAGCGGACCGTACAGGGAGAGATCGAGGACGCCCTGAGGACCGTGACCCGGTCCAAGGAGACGTACGAGCTGACCGTCGCCGGCCGGACCGACGCCGGGGTGCACGCGCGCGGCCAGGTCGCCCATGTCGACCTGCCCGTGGAGCTGTGGGCCGAGCACCGGGACAAGCTGCTCCGGCGGCTCGCAGGGCGCCTCCCGCACGATGTGCGGGTCTGGTCCGTGGCAGAGGCCCCCGCCGGCTTCAACGCCCGGTTCTCCGCCATCTGGCGCCGCTACGCCTACCGCGTCACCGACAACCCCGGCGGCGTCGACCCGCTGCTCCGCGGGCACGTGCTCTGGCACGACTGGACCCTCGACATGGACGCCATGAACGAGGCCGCCACCGCGCTCGTCGGCGAGCACGACTTCGCCGCGTACTGCAAGAAGCGCGAGGGCGCCACCACCATCCGCACCCTCCAGGTGCTGCGCTGGGAGCGGCGGGACGACGGGATCCTGGAGGCGACCGTGAAGGCGGACGCCTTCTGCCACAACATGGTCCGCTCGCTCGTCGGCGCCCTGCTCTTCGTCGGCGACGGCCACCGGCCGGTCGACTGGCCCGGCAAGGTGCTCGCCGCCGGCGTCCGCGACTCGGCCGTCCACGTCGTGCGGCCGCACGGGCTCACCCTCGAAGAGGTCGGCTACCCGGCGGACGAGCTGTTGGCCGCCCGCAGCAAGGAGGCCCGCAACAAGCGGTCACTCCCCGGGGTTGCCGGCTGCTGCTGAGGCCTGGGCGCGGCCCCGGGCGTAGATCTGGTTGAAGGCGAAGGTGCCGAGGTCGTCGCTGGCCTGGAAGACGGGCTTGTCGGCCTTGGTGACCTTCTTGCCGTTGGCGAAGCCGCCCTGGGTGAAGTACGCGTACCGGCCGATCGCGTTCGAGCGGCGCAGGCAGACCGTGGCGTGGCAGAAATCACCCACGCCCGCGCCCGTGAGGGGCGCGATGCCGCCGGTGGCCTGGTCCTTCGCCTTCTGGGCGGCCGCCTCGGACGGGAAGACGGCGACGCCGACGGTGATCGCCACGCCGTCCTTCACATAGGTGGCGCGGAGCACCCGCTGGCAGCCGTTCTGCTTCAGGACCGTGCCGAGGCCGCCCTGGGTGACGGACGCGCAGTTCGTCGTGGCCGAGGTCGCGCCCTTGGTGTAGGCGCGGCCGTTCATGCTCATCTTCTTGCCCGGGAAGAGGCCCTCGGCGGTGAGCGGGGCCTTGTCCTTCTTCGGGTCCGAGATGTAGTCCTTCGGGTTCGGCGGGGGCGGCGGCGCCACCGACGAGAAGGTCGGCTCCGGGGTCGGGGTGCCGGTGGGGGAGACCGTGCCGGTGGGGACGGGGCCGTTCTTGGCCTCGTCGTTCTTCTTGTTGGTGCTGACGACGGCCGTCGCGACGATCGCGCCCACCGCCACGGTGGCCAGGACGCCGCCGCCGATCAGCAGGAGGCGCTTGCGGCGGCCGCGCGAGGCGCTGGCGTCGGCGAGGGCGCCCCAGTCAGGGGTGTCGCTGCTGCCCTGCGCGCCGGGGAAGGGGTTCGGCTGCGCCGGTGGGGCCGGCTGCGGATAGCCGTAGCCCGGCTGCCGGCCGTCCCCCTGCTGCGGCGGGTACCCGTACCCGGGCTGCTGTCCGTACCCCTGCTGCCCCTGCTGCTGCGGCTCCTGCGGCCACTGCGGTCCCCCAAAGCTCATGCCGCGCATCCTAAACCGGTTGGGCCGGGCCCACGCGGGCGGTGACAATGCATCCCATGGGACATGTCGAGGCCGCGCATCTGGAGTACTACCTTCCCGACGGGAGGGTCCTGCTCGGGGACGCCTCCTTCCGGGTCGGAGAGGGTGCCGTCGTCGCCCTCGTCGGGGCCAACGGCGCCGGCAAGACCACACTGCTCCGGATGATCGCCGGGGAGCTCCAGCCGCACGGCGGCACCGTCACGGTCAGCGGCGGCCTCGGTGTGATGCCGCAGTTCGTCGGCTCCGTACGGGACGAGTCCACCGTCCGTGACCTGCTGGTCTCGGTCGCGCAGCCCCGGATCCGGGAGGCCGCGAAGGCCGTCGACGAGGCCGAGCACCTGATCATGACGGTCGACGACGAGGCCGCGCAGATGAAGTACGCGCAGGCCCTCAGCGACTGGGCCGAGGTGCAGGGCTACGAGGCGGAGACCCTCTGGGACATCTGCACGATGGCCGCGCTGGGCGTCCCGTACGAGAAGGCGCAGTTCCGTGAGGTCCGGACGCTCTCCGGCGGCGAGCAGAAGCGGCTGGTCCTGGAGTCGCTGCTGCGCGGCCCCGACGAGGTTCTGCTGCTCGACGAGCCGGACAACTACCTCGACGTGCCCGGCAAGCGGTGGCTGGAGGAGCGGCTGCGGGAGACCCGTAAGACCGTGCTCTTCATCTCGCACGACCGGGAGCTGCTCTCCCGGGGCGCGCAGAAGATCATCGCGGTCGAGCCCGGGCCGGCCGGCTCGGACGTCTGGGTGCACGGCGGCGGCTTCGACACCTTCCACGAGGCGCGTCGGGAGCGGTTCGCCCGCTTCGAGGAGCTCAAGCGGCGCTGGGACGAGAAGCACGCGCAGCTGAAGAAGCTGGTGATCAACCTGCGGCAGGCGGCCGCGGTCAGCCACGAGATGGCCTCCCGGTACGCGGCGGCGCAGACCCGGCTGCGGAAGTTCGAGGAGGCGGGCCCGCCGCCGGAGCCGCCGCGCGAGCAGGACATCCGGATGCGGCTGCGCGGCGGGCGGACCGGGGTGCGGGCCGTGACCTGCGAGAACCTTGAGCTGACCGGTCTGATGAAGCCGTTCTCGCTTGAGATCTTCTACGGGGAGCGGGTCGCCGTCCTCGGCTCGAACGGGTCCGGCAAGTCCCACTTCCTGCGGCTGCTCGCGGGGGACCCGTCGGTCGCCCACACGGGTACGTGGAAGCTCGGCGCGCGGGTCGTGCCGGGGCACTTCGCGCAGACCCACGCGCACCCCGAACTGGCCGGGCGGCCGCTCGTCGACATCCTGTGGACGGAGCACGCCAAGGACCGGGGCGCGGCGATGTCGGTGCTGCGGCGGTACGAGCTGGAGCGGCAGGGGGACCAGCCGTTCGACAAGCTGTCGGGCGGGCAGCAGGCGCGGTTCCAGATCCTGCTCCTGGAGCTGGCGGGGACGACGGCGCTGCTGCTCGACGAGCCCACGGACAACCTGGACCTGGAGTCCGCCGAGGCGCTCCAGGAGGGCCTGGAGTCGTACGAGGGCACCGTGATGGCCGTCACGCACGACCGCTGGTTCGCGAAGAGCTTCGACCGGTTCCTGGTCTTCGGGTCCGACGGGGTCGTACGGGAGACCAGCGAGCCCGTGTGGGACGAGCGCAGGGTCGAGCGGGCGCGGTAGGTGCGGGTGGGGGCGGGCCCTGGCGCGGGAGGCGCGTCCGGGGTTGTGCCCACCCTCCCCCAGACTCCGTCCGGGGGGACCCCCACGCCCTTGCGGAACGTATGCCCACAACCCGTGGGCGTCCCCCGGCGTTTTGACCCGCCCGGGGTGGCGCGGGTACTGTTGCGGTTTGTTATGCGTACTGGCTTCGTCGTTCTCACGCGACAGGCCCTTACGCAAGTTCCCTGGAGCAGTTACCAGTGGCTCGCATACGGGCGATGTTCCCGGCAGTGCAGGCCCCAGCTGCATGATCGCTTCAGGTGTGTCTGGACTCCATCCACTGAAGAAGCGAAGGCTACGAAGTGCGTACGTACAGCCCCAAGCCCGGCGATGTCACTCGCCAGTGGCACATCATCGACGCGCAGGACATCGTCCTGGGCCGTCTGGCGACCACGGCTGCGAACCTCCTGCGAGGCAAGCACAAGCCGGTCTACGCCCCGCACATGGACATGGGCGACTTCGTCATCATCATCAACGCTGACAAGGTCCACCTGTCCGGCAACAAGAAGACCCAGAAGATGGCCTACCGCCACTCTGGCTTCCCGGGTGGTCTGCGCTCCGTCCGTTACGACGAGCTGCTCGACAAGAACCCCGAGAAGGCCGTCGAGAAGGCCATCAAGGGCATGATCCCCAAGAACTCCCTGGGCCGTCAGATGCTCTCGAAGCTGAAGGTCTACGCGGGCGAGAACCACCCGCACGCTGCCCAGCAGCCGGTTCCGTTCGAGATCACCCAGGTCGCGCAGTAATTCCGGCCACACCCCCTAAGAACGAAAGAAATCTGAGGAGCATCGTGGCCGAGACCACCCCCGAGACCCCCGTCGACGAGTTCGAGGGCGTCGAGGAGTACACCACCGAGACCGAGCTCGTCGAGGGTGAGTACACCTCCGAGTCGCTCGCGTCCCGCTTCGGCGACCCGCAGCCGGCCGCCGGCCTGGGCCGTCGCAAGAACGCCATCGCCCGCGTCCGGATCGTTCCGGGCACCGGCAAGTGGAAGATCAACGGGCGTACGCTCGAGGACTACTTCCCGAACAAGGTCCACCAGCAGGAAGTCAACGAGCCCTTCAAGGTGCTCGAGCTCGACAACCGCTACGACGTCATCGCCCGCATCGCGGGTGGCGGTGTCTCCGGCCAGGCCGGCGCCCTGCGCCTCGGCGTGGCCCGTGCGCTGAACGAGGCGGACGTCGAGAACAACCGCCCGGCGCTGAAGAAGGCCGGCTTCCTCTCCCGTGACGACCGTGCGGTCGAGCGGAAGAAGGCCGGTCTCAAGAAGGCCCGCAAGGCTCCGCAGTACAGCAAGCGCTAATCGCCTGCTCGGTCTGCTTTGCGTACGCCCCGGCGGCACTGCCCGTGCCGTCGGGGCGTACGTTTTTTCATAACCTCTTTCTCTTTCGCTTGGGCACGTATTTTCGGAGGACAGCTGTGGGACGACTCTTCGGCACGGACGGCGTACGCGGCGTCGCCAACGCGGACCTGACGGCGGAGCTGGCGCTCGGCCTGTCGGTCGCGGCCGCGCACGTGCTCGCCGAGGCGGGCACCTTCGAGGGCCACCGGCCGACGGCCGTGGTCGGACGGGACCCGCGGGCCTCCGGAGAGTTCCTGGAGGCGGCCGTCGTGGCCGGCCTCGCCAGCGCGGGCGTGGACGTCCTGCGCGTCGGCGTCCTGCCCACCCCGGCCGTGGCCCATCTCACCGGCGTCCTCGGCGCCGACCTCGGCGTGATGCTCTCCGCCAGCCACAACGCCATGCCCGACAACGGCATCAAGTTCTTCGCCCGCGGCGGCCACAAGCTCGCCGACGAGCTGGAGGACAAGATCGAGGCCGTGTACGAGGAGCACCGCACCGGCGCCCCCTGGGAACGCCCGACCGGTGCCGGCGTCGGCCGCGTCCGCGACTACGACGAGGGCTTCGAGACGTACGTCTCCCACCTCCTCACCGTCCTCCCCAACCGGCTCGACGGGCTGAAGATCGTCCTCGACGAGGCCCACGGCGCCGCCGCCCGCGTCTCGCCCGAGGCCTTCTCCCGGGCCGGCGCCCAGGTCGTCACCATCGGCGCCGAGCCGGACGGCCTCAACATCAACGACGGCTGCGGCTCCACCCACCTGGAGCTGCTCAAGGCCGCCGTCGTCGAGCACGGCGCCGACCTGGGCATCGCCCACGACGGCGACGCCGACCGCTGCCTCGCCGTGGACGCCGCCGGCAACGAGGTCGACGGCGACCAGATCCTCGCCGTGCTCGCCCTCGCCATGCGCGAGGCCGGCACCCTGCGCGGCGACACCGTCGTCGCGACCGTCATGTCCAACCTGGGCTTCAAGCTCGCCATGGAGCGCGAGGGCCTGAACCTCGTCCAGACCGCGGTCGGCGACCGCTACGTCCTGGAGTCCATGAAGGAGCACGACTACGCCCTCGGCGGCGAGCAGTCGGGCCACGTCATCGTGCTCGACCACGCCACCACCGGCGACGGCACCCTCACCGGCCTGATGCTGGCCGCCCGCGTCGCCGCCACCGGCAAGTCGCTCGCGGACCTCGCCGGCGTCATGGAGCGGCTGCCGCAGATCCTCATCAACGTCAAGGACGTCGACAAGGCCCGGGTCACCACCTCCGGTGAGCTCGCCGCCGCCGTCACCGACGCCGAGCGGGAGCTCGGCTCCACCGGCCGCGTCCTGCTCCGCCCCTCCGGCACCGAGCCGCTGGTCCGCGTCATGGTCGAGGCCGCCGACATCGAGCAGGCCCGCGCCGTCGCGCAGCGCCTCGCGGACGTCGTGAAGTCCGCGCTGGGCTAGCCTTTCTGGGGCACCGTCATGCGTGTGCGTGAGGGCCCGTCACACCGGAATCCGGTGCGGCGGGCCCTCATGTACGAGACGGGGGTCAGCCCCTGCGCAGCCGGCGCTTGAGACGCCCGCGCTGGGTGCGCCACAGCCGCTGCTGCAGGGCCAGGGTCGCCGTACCCGCCAGGATGATGCCCAGCAGGTTGAGCAGCAGCTGCCCGATCGACCCCATCATCTGCGCGAACTCGCCGTAGCCCAGCGCCACCGCCGCGTTCGCCGCCGCCGGGACCGTGGTCACCGAGATCGCCACCCCCACCAGGGCGCCGGACTTCGACGACGTCAGGGAGAGGGTGCCTGCCGCGCCCGCCAGCAGCGCCACCACGAACGAGAACGGGTCCGGCTTCCAGATGAAGCCGGTCTGCGGACGCTCGGCGTCCAGCATGGCGTCGCTGAACAGGCCCAGCCAGTCCATGAGCAGACTGAACAGGGTCGTCGCCAGGATCGCCGTCAGGAAGCCGATGAGCAGCGCCGTCAGCGAGCGGGCCGCCAGCTTCGGCGCCCGCTGCACGATCGCCGTGCACACCCCGGCGAGCGGGCCGAACTCCGGGCCGACCGCCATGGCGCCCACGATCAGGATCGCGTTGTCCAGGACGACACCGCAGGCCGCGATCATCGTCGCCAGGCCCATGAAGGAGAGGTAGGTGAAGGAGAGCGTCGACTCCTCGTGGGTCGCCTCCGCCAGCTGCTCCCAGATGACGGCGTCCGCGCCCTCGCCCGGTGCCTCCTCCTCGGCCGCGTCCGCCCGCGTGGACATCGACAGGTCGATGTTCTCCACCGCGATCGACCCGTCCTGGTCGATCCCCATGCCCCGCAGCCCGTGCAACAGTTCGTCGGCCGACTCGCGGGCCGTGTCGCACAGGACCAGGTCGCCCACCGGGTCCCTGGCCGCACCCGGCAGCACCACGAGGTGCGTGGTGCCCACCGTCGACTCGATCAGCTCGACCGCGGCCGTGGTGCGGTCCGGCGGGACGATCATCCGCACATGCAACATGTCCCGAGCTTACGGACCGTCAGAGCTTGCGGAGGCTCAGGCGCTGCACCTTGTGGTCGGGGCCCTTGCGGACGACGAGGGTCGCCCGGCCGCGGGTCGGGGCCACGTTCTCCAGGAGGTTCACCTTGTTGATGGTGCGCCACATCGTGCGGGCGTAGTCGAAGGCCTCCTCCTCGGAGACCTGCGTCCAGCGCCGGAAGTACGAGGACGGGTCCTGGAAGGCGGTGTCGCGCAGCTTGCGGAAGCGGTTGAGGTACCAGCGCTCGATGTCCTCGGGGCGCGCGTCCACGTACACCGAGAAGTCGAAGTAGTCGGCGAGACCGACGCGGGTCCGGCCGTCCTTGCCGGGGAGGGCGGGCTGGAGGACGTTCAGGCCCTCCACGACGAGGATGTCCGGGCGGCGCACGACGAGGCGCTCGCCGGGCACGCGGTCGTAGATCAGGTGCGAGTAGACCGGGGCGGTGACCTCGTCCTTGCCCGCCTTGACGTCCGCGACGAAGCGGGTGAGGGCGCGGCGGTCGTACGACTCGGGGAAACCCTTCCGCGACATCAGGCCGCGCGCCTTCAGCTCCTCCATCGGGTAGAGGAAGGCGTCCGTGGTCACCAGCTCGACGCGGGGGTGCTCGGGCCAGCGGGCGAGCAGGGCCTGCAGCAGCCGGGAGACGGTCGACTTGCCGACCGCCACGGAGCCGGCGACCCCTATGACGAAGGGGGTGCCGCGCTGCTCGGCGTTCTCGCCGAGGAAGGTGTTCAGGGCGCCGCGGAGACCGCTGGTGGCCTGCACGTACAGGTTGAGCAGCCGGGAGAGCGGGAGGTAGATGTCCCGGACCTCGTCGAGGTCGATGACGTCCCCGAGGCCGCGGAGCCGCTCGACCTCGTCGGCGGTCAGCGGGAGCGGCGTCTTGTCGCGCAGGGCGCTCCACTCGGCCCGGGTGAGGTCGACGTACGGGGTCGCCTCGGAGGGCCGACGCTGTCCGGCCCCATTGCGGGAAGTACCGGAAGCACCGGCCTTGCCGGCCCCGGCACCGTCGCCGGGATCTCCATCGGGGCTTCGTGGCGGCGAAGTGATCACCCGGCCATTGTCCCGGGTCGGCGGGCTCCTTGGGCCGTGGGGTCGGTCACGCGCCGCCACCGTTGACGCGGCCCGCGTCGACTCGGGTCGGGGTCCGGCCGGTGGGGCGGGTTCCGCCGTAGTCTGCCGTCATGTGCGGAATCGTGGGATACGTCGGCGGGCAGTCGGCGCTTGATGTGGTCGTCGCGGGGCTGAAGCGGCTGGAGTACCGGGGGTACGACTCCGCCGGGGTCGCCGTGCTCGCCGACGGCGGGCTCGCCGCGGCCAAGAAGGCGGGCAAGCTCGTCAACCTGGAGAAGGAACTCGTCGACCGGCCGCTGCCCGGCGGCTCCGTCGGCATCGGGCACACCCGCTGGGCCACCCACGGCGGGCCCACCGACGCCAACGCCCACCCCCACCTCGACAACGCCGGGCGGGTCGCCGTCGTCCACAACGGCATCATCGAGAACTTCGCCTGCCTGCGGGAGGAGCTCGCCGAGCGCGGTCACACGCTGCTCTCCGAGACCGACACCGAGGTCGTGGCCCACCTCCTCGCCGAGGAGTTCTCCTCCGCCGGGGACCTCGCCGAGGCCATGCGGCTCGTCTGCCGCCGGCTCGACGGGGCCTTCACCCTCGTCGCCGTCCACGCCGACCAGCCCGACGTCGTCGTCGGCGCCCGCCGGAACTCGCCGCTCGTCGTCGGCGTGGGGGAGGGGGAGAACTTCCTCGCCTCCGACGTCTCCGCGTTCATCGCCCACACCCGGTCCGCGATCGAACTCGGCCAGGACCAGGTCGTCGAGCTCACCCGGGACGGCGTCACCGTCACCGACTTCGACGGGGTCCCCGCCGACGTACGGGCCTACCACGTCGACTGGGACGCCTCCGCCGCCGAGAAGGGCGGCTACGACTACTTCATGCTCAAGGAGATCGCCGAACAGCCCAAGGCCGTCGCCGACACCCTCCTCGGGCGGATCGACGGGGCCGGCCGGCTCACCCTCGACGAGGTCCGCATCCCCGACTCCGTGCTCCGCGAGGCCGACAAGGTCGTCATCATCGCGTGCGGCACCGCCTTCCACGCCGGGCTCATCGCCAAGTACGCCATCGAGCACTGGACCCGGATCCCCTGCGAGGTCGAGCTCGCCAGCGAGTTCCGCTACCGCGACCCGATTCTCAACCGGCGCACCCTCGTCATCGCCATCTCCCAGTCCGGCGAGACCATGGACACCCTGATGGCGCTGCGGCACGCGCGCGAGCAGGGCGCCAAGGTGCTGGCCGTGTGCAACACGAACGGTTCGACGATCCCGAGGGAGTCGGACGCGGTCCTCTACACCCACGCAGGGCCCGAGGTCGCCGTCGCCTCCACCAAGGCCTTCCTCACCCAGCTGGTGGCCTGCTATCTGCTCGCGCTCTACCTCGGCCAGGTGCGCGGCACCAAGTGGGGCGACGAGATCCACGACGTCGTCCGCGACCTCGCCCGGATCGGCGACGACGTCGAGCGCGTCCTGGACACCATGGAGCCGGTACGGGCCCTGGCCCGGTCCCTCGCCGACAAGGACACCGTGCTGTTCCTGGGGCGTCACGTCGGCTACCCCGTGGCCCTGGAGGGCGCGCTGAAGCTCAAGGAGCTCGCGTACATGCACGCCGAGGGCTTCGCGGCCGGCGAGCTCAAGCACGGGCCGATCGCGCTCATCGAGGAGGACCTGCCGGTCGTCGTGGTCGTGCCCTCGCCGCGCGGGCGGTCCGTCCTCCACGACAAGATCGTCTCCAACATCCAGGAGATCCGGGCGCGGGGAGCCCGGACCATCGTCATCGCCGAGGAGGGCGACGAAGCCGTCGTCCCGTACGCCGACCACCTCGTCCGCATCCCCGCCACGCCTACGCTGCTCCAGCCGCTGGTCGCCACGGTGCCGCTCCAGGTCTTCGCCTGCGAGCTCGCCACCGCGCGGGGCAACGAGGTCGACCAGCCGCGCAACCTGGCCAAATCCGTGACCGTGGAGTGAGTGGGAAATGATCATTGGGGTGGGGATCGACGTGGCGGAGATCGACCGCTTCGCCGCGTCGATCGAGCGCACACCGGGGCTGCTGCAGCGCCTCTTCGTCGAGAGCGAGCTGCTGCTCGCGAGCGGCGAGCGGCGCGGCGTCGCCTCGCTCGCCGTGCGCTTCGCCGCGAAGGAGGCGGTGGCGAAGGCCCTTGGCGCGCCCGGCGGGCTGCACTGGACCGACGCCGAGGTGTACGTCGAGGACAGCGGCCAGCCACGGCTGCGGGTCCGGGGGACGGTGGCGGCGCGGGCGGCGGAGCTGGGTGTCCGACACTGGCACGTCTCGCTGAGCCATGACGCGGGGGTGGCGTCGGCGGTGGTGATCGCAGAGGGCTGAGCACCGCCCGCGCCGTTGCCGGGCGGCGCCCCGCCGCCGTGTGGGGCCCGCGCCTTTGCCGGGCGGCGCCCGGGCCCACCGCCCGTGTGGGGCCCGCGCCCTCGCTGGGCGGCGCCCCGGCTCACCGCCCGCGTGGGGCCCGCGCCCTTGCTGGGCGGCGCCCCGGCTCACCGCCCGTGTGGGGCCCGCGCCCTTGCTGGGCGGCGCCCCGGCTCACCGCCCGTGTGGGGCCCGCGCCGCGATGGGGGGCGCACGGGCCCACCCCCGTGTGGGCAATCGTCCCGCTGGGGCGGGACGGGTGGGCACACGGGACGGCGCCCTCTCGCGGCGCCTCCGCGTTCCGCGCCCTGACCCGCACCCCGAGCGCGCCGTCACCGTGGGTGCGGGTTCAGGCGCGGGAACCTCTGGCGCCGGCAAGGGCGCCGTTCCGTTGTGCCCACCCGTTCCGCCCCTTGCGGAACGCCTGCCGACAACGGGGTGGGCACCGCCCCAGCGGAACGCCTGCCCACAACGGGGTGGGCGCCGTCCGGGCGGGTGGGCTCCGCCCCAGCGGAACGATTGCCCACAACGGGCGGAAGCGCGCCCACAACGGGCGGAAGCGCGCCCACAACGGCGGAAGCGCGCCCACAACGGCGGAAGCGGGCCCGCAACGGGGAGGGCAGACTGCTCGTATGCGTAGTGCTTATCGCGTGGAGACCGTTCGGGCCGCCGAGGCCGCGCTCATGGCCCGGCTCCCCGCCGGCGCCCTCATGCAGCGCGCCGCCGCCGGCCTCGCCGCCGCCTGTTGTTCCCTGCTCGGCAAGGGCCGGGTGTACGGCGCCCGCGTCGTCCTCCTCGTCGGCAGCGGCGACAACGGCGGCGACGCCCTGTACGCCGGCGCCCGGCTCGCCCGGCGCGGCGCCGGCGTCACGGCCGTGCTGCTCGGGGAGCGGGCGCACGACGCCGGGCTCGCGGCGCTCCGCGCGGCGGGCGGCCGCGTCGCCGACGACCCGTTCGAGCCCCTCGCCCGCGCCGACCTCGTCCTCGACGGCATCACCGGCATCGGAGGCCGCGGCGGGCTCCGCCCGGACGCCGTCCCCGTCGCCCGCGCCGCCCGCGGCTCCGACGCCGTCGTCGTCGCCGTCGACCTGCCCAGCGGTGTCGACGCCGACACCGGCGAGGTCCACGGGGAGGCGCTGCCCGCCGACGCGACGATCACCTTCGGCGCGTACAAGCCCGGTCTGCTCGTCGACCCCGCGCGTGAGTACGCGGGCGCGCTGCGGCTCGTCGACATCGGGCTCGGCCCCCTCCTCCCGGGCGTGCCCGACCTGGAGGCCCTCCAGCACGGCGACCTGGCGTGGCTGCTGCCCGCGCCGGGCGCCGAGAGCGACAAGTACCGGCGCGGGGTCGTCGGCGTCGTCGCCGGTTCCACCCGCTACCCCGGCGCCGCCGTCCTCGCCGTCGCGGGCGCCCTGCGCGGCGGCGCCGGGGCCGTGCGGTACGTCGGGCCCGCCGGGGACACCGTGCTCGCCGCCCACCCCGAGACCCTCGTGCACTCCGGGCGCCCCGAGAAGGCCGGCCGGGTCCAGGCCTGGGTCGTCGGGCCGGGCCTCGGCGAAGGGCCGGGCGCCGGGGTCGCGGTCGGCGAGGTCCTCGACTCCGACGTCCCCGTCCTCGTCGACGCCGACGGCCTCCGCGGCCTCGACCCCGCCGCCGTCCGCGGCCGCACCGCCCCGACCCTGCTCACCCCGCACGCCGGCGAGGCGGCGGCGCTTCTCGGCGTCGCCCGTGAGGAGGTCGAGGCCGGGCGGCTCGCCGCCGTCCGGGAGCTGGCGGGCCGCTTCGGGGCGACCGTGCTGCTGAAGGGTTCGACGACGGTGGTGTGCGGGGCGGGTGGGGTCGGCCCCGTACGGGTCAATCCGACCGGGACCTCCTGGCTCGCCACGGCCGGCAGCGGCGACGTCCTGTCCGGCCTCGCGGGCTCTCTCCTCGCGGCCGGCCTCCCGGCCCTGGACGCGGCCTCCTGTGCGGCCTACCTCCACGGTCTCGCCGCCCGGCGGGCGTCGGAGGGCGGGGCGCCGGTGACGGCGACGGAGGTGGCGGACTCGCTGCGGGGGGCGTGGCGGGACGTGACGGCGTCTTAGGCGCCCGGGGGCCCGCCGGCCCTCCAGGGGCCCGCCCCACTCGGCTCCCCCAGGGGCCCGCCCCCCCACTCGGCTCCCCCAGGGGCCCGACCCCGACCCCCACTCGGGTCAACCCCGTTCGCCCACCCGTGGGTTCCCGCGCGCCCGTTCGGCGGCGGGCGGATTGGGTGGGTGGGGTGATCCGTTGGAGAAGCCGTACCGCGCCCCTGTTGTTCGTCCTCGCCGCCTCCCTCGCGCTGGCGCCCGCCGCCGGCGCCGCCCCGCCCTTCAGCGAACCCGACCCGCTCGTGCCCGGGGTCGTCGGGGGCGGGCGGGCCGAGTTTCCGATGGACACGCCCGATCAGGTGCTGCCGCCCCTGCACGAGGAGGAGGCGGACGGCGTCCCCGTGCCCGAGCCCGAGGAGGAGGTCGACGAGCTCGTCGAGTACCTGCCCCGGAGCGCCGTCGGAGCCGCCTGCACCGCCAAGGCCGGCGTCCACCAGCGGCGGGTCGAGCGGCTCCTCGGGCTGCCCGTCGACGGGAAGCAGTCCGCCGCCGACTGCCGGGCCATCCGCGCCTTCCAGGTGAAGGAGAAGATCAAGCCGGCCGTCGGCTACGCCGGACCCGTCACCTGGGCGCGCGCCGAGCTGCTCGCCGCCCGGAAGAGCCTCGACCCCGGCCGGCGCTGCCCCGTGAAGACGTACGCCGTCGCCTGCGTCGACCTCGACCGGCAGCTCATGTGGGTGCGAAAGGGGAAGAAGGTGACGTATGCGGTCGTCAACGTGCGGACCGGGCGGCCCGGTTACGCCACCCGTACCGGCTGGCACACCGTCTACTGGCGCCACAAGGACCACTGGTCGTCCATCTACGACACCCCCATGCCGTACGCCCAGTTCTTCAGCGGCGGGCAGGCCTTCCACGCCGTGTACGGGCAGCTCGCCACGCCCGGCGGCAGCCGCGGCTGCGTCAATCTGAGCTACGCCGACGCGCGGAAACTCTGGGGCGTCCTCCGTAAGGGTGACCGGGTCTACATCTGGGGAAAGCGGCCCGGCAGCTGACACCTGAGAGACTGGGCGCGATGACTGAGACACCTCCGCCCCCCAGGGCCCGCGCCGAGATCGACCTCGGCGCGCTGCGTGCGAACGTCCGCACGCTGCGCGCCCGCGTCGCCCCCCACGTCCGGATCATGGCCGTGGTCAAGGCCGACGCGTACGGACACGGCGCCCTGCGCTGTGCCCGTGCCGCCCTGGACGCGGGCGCGGACTGGCTCGGCACGGCCACCCCGCACGAGGCGCTCGCCCTGCGCGCCGCGGGCATCACGGACGTTCCCGTCATGTGCTGGCTCTGGACCCCCGGCGACCCCTGGGACCAGGGCATCGAGGCCGGGCTCGACATCTCGGTGAGCGGGATGTGGGCCCTGGAGGAGGTCGTCCGGGCGGCGAGGAAGGTCGGCAGGACCGCCAGGATCCAGCTCAAGGCCGACACCGGGCTCGGCCGCAACGGCTGTCAGCCCGCCGACTGGCCCGAGCTGGTCGCCGCCGCCCTGAAGGCCGAGGTCGACGGGCTCGTGAAGGTGACCGGCCTCTGGTCGCACTTCGCCTGCGCCGACGAGCCGCACCACCCGTCGATCGCCGCCCAGCTCGACGTCTTCCGCTCGATGCTGGACCACGCCGAGCAGGCGGGTGTCCGGCCCGAGGTCCGGCACATCGCGAACTCCCCGGCCACCCTCACGCTGCCCGAGGCCCACTTCGACCTGGTCAGGCCCGGCATCGCGATGTACGGCGTCTCGCCGAGCCCCGAGCTCGGCACCTCCGCGGAGCTCGGCCTGCGGCCCGTCATGTCGCTCAAGGCGAGCCTCGCGCTGGTGAAGCACGTCCCCGCCGGGCACGGGGTGAGTTACGGGCACCACTACGTGACCGGCGAGGCGACCACCCTGGGGCTCATCCCGCTCGGGTACGCCGACGGGGTTCCCCGGCACGCCTCCGGGCGGGGGCCCGTCCTCGTCGACGGCCGCGTCCGTACCGTCGCCGGGCGCGTCGCCATGGACCAGTTCGTGGTCGACCTCGGCGGGGACACCCCGGAGCCCGGCACCGAGGCCGTGCTCTTCGGCCCCGGGGACCGGGGCGAGCCGACGGCCGAGGACTGGGCGGTGGCCGCCGACACCATCGCGTACGAGATCGTCACCCGGATCGGGGCGCGCGTCCCGCGGGTCTACCTGGGGGAGTAGCCCGCGATGGCGGAGTCGAGTGGCAGCAGCTGGCGGCGTGCCGGGTTCGCCGGTGCCGCGATAGGCGTCCTGGCCGCGGGCGCGGCCGCCGGGGTCGCCGTCGAACGGCTCACCGTCGGCCGCTCCGTACGGCAGAAGGCACGGCTCGCCCTGGACGCCACCGGCCCGTACGGCGGTCTGCGCGGCACCCCCGGGCGGGCCCTCGCCGACGACGGGACCGTCCTGCACTACGAGGTGGACGAGGTCGAGGCGGACGCCCCGCCGGCCCGCCGCCGGAGGCTCTTCGGGCGCCGCGAGCCCGCGCCCGTCACCGTCGTCTTCAGCCACGGCTACTGCCTCAACCAGGACTCCTGGCACTTCCAGCGGGCCGCCCTGCGCGGTCTGGTCCGTACCGTCCACTGGGACCAGCGCAGCCACGGTCGCTCCGGCCACGGGGTCTCCCAGGCCGGGCCCGACGGGGTGCCCGTCTCCATCGACCGGCTCGGCCGCGACCTCAAGGCGGTCCTCGACGCGGCCGCGCCCGAGGGGCCGCTGGTCCTCGTCGGGCACTCGATGGGCGGCATGACGGTGATGGCGCTCGCCGAGCAGTACCCGGAGCTGATCCGCGACCGGGTCGTCGGCGTCGCCCTCGTCGGCACCTCGGCGGGGAAGCTCGGGGAGGTGACGTACGGGCTGCCGCTCGCCGGCGTCAACGCCGTCCGGCGGGTCCTGCCGGGCGTCCTGCGGGCCCTCGGCTCCCAGGCGGAGCTGGTCGAGCGCGGGCGGCGGGCGACCGCCGACCTGTTCGCCGGGCTGATCAAGAAGTACTCGTTCGCGTCGAAGGACGTGGACCCGGCGGTCGCCCGCTTCGCCGAGCGGATGATCGAGTCGACCCCGATCGACGTCGTCGCCGCCTTCTACCCGGCCTTCGCCGAGCACGACAAGACGGCCGCCCTCGCCGCCTTCCGCGAGCTGCCGGTGCTCGCGCTCGCCGGGGACAACGACCTGGTCACCCCCAGCTCGCACACCGAGGCCATCGCCGCCCTCCTGCCGGACGCGGAGCTGGTCATCGTCCCGGACGCGGGCCACCTGGTGATGCTGGAGCACCCGGAGGCGGTCACCGACCGGCTCGCCGACCTGCTGGTCCGGTCCGGCGCCGTCCCGGCCGGGGAGGGCTTCCGCACGCGCTAGGTTTGCCGTATGGAAGCAGCACATCCGCCCGTCTCCGGCGCCACCCTCTCCGTCGACTCCCCGCAGCGGATGCAGGAGCTCGGTCGCCGGCTCGCGAAGATCCTCCGGCCCGGTGACCTCGTCATGCTCACCGGTGAGCTCGGCGCCGGGAAGACCACCCTGACCCGCGGCCTCGGCGAGGGCCTCGGCGTGCGCGGGGCCGTCACCTCCCCGACCTTCGTCATCGCCCGCGTCCACCCGTCCCTCGTCGGCGGTCCGGCCCTGGTCCACGTCGACGCGTACCGGCTCGGCGGCGGTCTCGACGAGATGGAGGACCTCGACCTGGACGTGTCGCTGCCCGAGTCCGTGATCGTCGTCGAGTGGGGCGACGGCAAGGTCGAGGAGCTGACCGACGACCGGCTGCACCTGCTCATCCACCGGGTGACCGGCGACACCGACGACGACCGGCGCACGGTCGTGCTGCGCGGGATCGGCGCGCGCTGGGCCGACGAGGACCTGGATCTGTTCTGAGCCGTCCGTACGTAGGTTCCGACAACGTGTCGGGAAGGTGTTGCGTGGGTCGCACGAGCCGTGGTGACATGGAGGCACGAGCTGGTTAGGTGTACCTAACCTACGGGAGGCATGCATGGCGACGCCCGAACGCGCGGAACCCGGCCGGGACCACGTCTCGATGAGCGAGCTGCTCGCGTCCTGCGCGGCCGCGCGCGCCCTGTCGACCCCGCCACCGACGGAGACCGAGGAAGAGGAGCCCGTACCCGTACGGGACGAGGCGGCCTAGCCGACGACGACGACCTTCGCGCCGATCACCGCGAACGTCCACATCGCGTCCCCGTCGGCCCGCTTCATCCGGATGCCGCCGGTCTTCCGCGCCGGGTCCGGGGACGGCGTCGAGCCGTCGACCGCCGCGCTGAAGCCGATCGCCACGTCCTGGGCCGTCGCGAACCGCACCACGTGCTCGATCTGCACCCCGTCCGAACCGCGCACCGAACCCGAGCGCGAGGTCACCTTGTACGCCCCCGGCACCGGGTCGACCGTGCTCGGCCACACCGCGAACGTCCGGGTGGCCTTGCCCTTGCCGTCCACGAGCCACACCCGGCGGTCGGTGAGCGAGTACACGACCCGCTCGCCGCTGCCCGAGTTCGCGGGGACGGTGAGGGGGTCCTTGGCCGGCTGCTTCGGGCCGCCGCTCGGCGAGACGGAGGGGGCGGCCGTGCCCGGCGTCCGCGGCTTCACCGACAGATCGGCGGGCGCGTTCGCCGAGGCCTGGTAGGCGAGGACGCCGACCGCGACAATGGCCGCCGCCGTGAGCCCGGCCACGAATCCCGAGCTGCTCCGTGCCACCGTGCCCACCTCTCGTACGTACGTATCGAAGGGTGACGGTAGCAGTCGCCCGCCCGAGGTTCGGGGCAGCGTGCCCGGGAGCCGTAGGCTGTTCGCGTGCTGTTGCTCGCCATGGATACCGCCACCCCCGCCGTCACCGTCGCCCTCCACGACGGCGAGACCGTCGTCGCCGCGTCGAGCCAGGTCGACGCCCGCCGCCACGGGGAGCTGCTGCTGCCCGCCGTCGACCGGGTCCTCGCCGAGGCCGGTCTCAAGCTCGACGCGGTCACCGGGATCGTCGTCGGCGTCGGCCCCGGCCCGTACACCGGGCTCCGCGTCGGCCTCGTCACGGCCGCGGCCTTCTCGTCCGCGCTCGGCGTGCCGGTGCACGGCCTGTGCACCCTCGACGGCCTCGCGTACGCCTCCGGGATCGACGAGCCCTTCGCCGTCGCGACGGACGCCCGGCGCAAGGAGGTCTACTGGGCGCGGTACGAGAACTCCCGCACCCGCGTGACCGACGCGGCCGTCGACCGGCCCGCCGACATCGCCGCCTCCCTCGCCGGACTCCCCGTCGTCGGCGCCGGCGCCCTCCTCTACCCCGAGGCCTTCCCGGACGCCCGCGAGCCCGAGCACCAGTCGGCCGCCGCGCTCGCCGCCCTGGCCGCGGAGAAGCTCAAGGCCGGCGGGGAGGGCTTCCTCGACCCGCTGCCGATGTACCTGCGCCGCCCCGACGCGCAGGTGCCGAAGAACTACAAGGTGGTCACCCCCAAGTGAGCGCCGCGACGCAGACCGCCGTGCTGCGCGAGATGCGCTGGTGGGACATCGAGCCGGTGCTCGCGCTCGAAGCCGAGCTGTTCCCCGAGGACGCCTGGTCGGAGGGGATGTTCTGGTCGGAGCTCGCGCACGCCAGGGGCCCGCGGGCCACCCGCCACTACGTCGTCGCGGAGGACCCGGCCGACGGCCGGCTCGTCGGGTACGCCGGGCTCGCCGCCGCCGGCGGACTCGGCGACGTGCAGACGATCGCCGTCTCCCGCGACCAGTGGGGCACCGGCCTCGGCGCCCGGCTCCTCACCGACCTGCTGAAGGAAGCCACCGCCTTCGAGTGCGAGGAGGTCCTCCTCGAAGTGCGCGTGGACAACACCCGGGCCCAGAAGCTCTACGAGCGCTTCGGCTTCGAGCCCATCGGGTTCCGGCGCGGCTACTACCAGCCGGGCAATGTCGACGCGCTCGTGATGCGACTGATCGTTCAAGGAACTGGGACTGAGATCTGATGGCTGCTGACGAACCGCTGGTACTCGGCATCGAGACCTCCTGCGACGAGACCGGCGTCGGCATCGTCCACGGGACCACCCTCCTCGCCGACGCCGTCGCCTCCAGCGTCGACACCCACGCCCGCTTCGGCGGCGTCGTCCCCGAGATCGCCTCCCGCGCCCACCTGGAGGCCATGGTCCCGACGATCGAGCGCGCCCTGAAGACGGCGGGGATCTCCGCGAAGGACCTCGACGGCATCGCCGTCACCGCGGGACCCGGCCTCGCGGGCGCCCTGCTCGTCGGCGTCTCCGCCGCCAAGGCGTACGCCTACGCCCTCGGCAAGCCGCTCTACGGCGTCAACCACCTCGCCTCGCACATCTGCGTCGACCAGCTGGAGCACGGCAAGCTGCCCGAGCCGACGATGGCCCTGCTGGTCTCCGGCGGGCACTCCTCGCTGCTGCTCTCCAGCGACATCACCTCCGACGTGCGGCCGATGGGCGCCACCATCGACGACGCGGCCGGCGAGGCCTTCGACAAGATCGCCCGCGTCCTCGACCTCGGCTTCCCCGGCGGACCGGTCATCGACCGGCTCGCCAGGGAGGGCGACCCGGCGGCGATCGCCTTCCCGCGCGGCCTCAGCGGTTCCCGCGACCCCGCGTACGACTTCTCCTTCTCCGGCCTCAAGACCGCGGTGGCCCGCTGGATCGAGGCCAAGCGGGCGGCCGGCGAGGACGTGCCCGTACGGGACGTGGCCGCGTCCTTCCAGGAGGCGGTCGTCGACGTGCTCACCCGAAAGGCCGTCCGGGCCTGCAAGGACGAGGGCGTCGACCACCTGATGATCGGCGGCGGCGTCGCCGCGAACTCGCGGCTGCGGGCCCTCGCCCAGGAGCGCTGCGAGCGCGCCGGGATCCGGCTGCGGGTGCCGCGGCCGGGCCTGTGCACGGACAACGGCGCGATGGTCGCGGCCCTGGGCTCCGAGATGGTCGCCCGCAACCGGCCGGCCTCGGACCTGGAGCTGTCCGCGGACTCCTCGCTGCCGGTGACGGACCCGCACGTGCCGGGCGCTTCGCACGGCCACGACCACGATCACGTGCACGAGGTCAGCAAGGAGAACCTGTACTCGTGAGGCTCACGCTCATGTGGGAGGCCAGGGCCGCCCAGGGCCGCGGCGCCGAGCTCCTGGAGTGGGCACGGGCCCGGGTCCTCGCCCGGGAGCCGGTCCGCCGCGAGATGTTCCGGGCCCCGCAGGACCGGGTCCTCGTCCTCACCTGGTGGGAGGCGGACAGCTTCGACGCCGAACTGCCCGAGCTGCCGGAGCCGGACGCGGAGCTGATCACCCGTCCGGTCCACCGCTGGCGCTTCGAATCGGTCGAGTAGGCGATTCCCGACCGGAAATAGAGCAACCTTTCGAGGGTTTCGGGCATCCCACAGCGCGTGAAGAAGACGATCGCGCTGTGGGCGGCCCTGACCACCGTCGCCCTCCTGGTGACCGGCTGCACCGCCTCGGCGGCCGAGGAGCCCGCCGCCCGGCCCTCCGCTCCGGCGAGGACGACCGCCCCCGCGGCCGGGCACGAGGCGCCCGGGGCCCCCGAGACCGCCGCGGCCGCCGCGTACCGGAAATGGGGCCTGAAGCCCTTCGCCGCCCCGCCCGCCCCGCCCGCGGTCAAGCCCGTCGTCCGCCCGGCCGGCGGGCCGGTGCCCGTCATCAGCGAGATACCCACCCACGAGAAGATCGTCTTCATCACTATCGACGACGGGGCCGAGAAGGACCCCGAGTTCGTCCGGATGACGAAGGACCTCAAGGTCCCCTTCACGATGTTCCTCACGGACTCGGCCATACGCGCCGACTACGGCTACTTCGCGCCGCTCATCGCCCAGGGCAACGGCCTCGCCAACCACACCCTCACCCACCCCAACCTGCGCACCCTCTCCCAGGAGGGGCAGCGCCGGGAGATCTGCGGCCAGCAGACGAAGCTGAAGGAGCGGTACGGCACCACCCCGCGGCTCTTCCGCCCGCCGTACGGCAACTGGAACGAGGCCACGCGCGCGGCGGCCGGGGAGTGCGGGGTCGACGCGATCGTGCTGTGGCGCGAGTCCATGCAGATCAAGAACATGCAGTACCAGCGCGGCGACCGGAAGCTGCACCCCGGCGACATCGTCCTGGCCCACTTCCGGGGCCCGTCCGAGCTCAAGGGCCGGACGATGACCGAGATGACGGCGACGATGCTGCGGAAGATCCAGGAGCAGGGCTTCACGGTCGCGCGCCTGGAGGACTACGTCTGAGAAATTCTCCGGGCGGTCCGGGAAATTCTCCGGGCGCGGTGTCGATGCGGACGGATCCCGTTCGACGTATGTGTGGACGGCGGGGAACGGCCCCGCCCACCGCACCACCGAGGAGTCGTCATGCCCCGCTTCCTGTCCCTCGTCCGCATCGAGGAGAACACCATCGACATGGAGAGCGCCGACCCCGGCTTCGAGGAGCGCATGGGCGCGCTCTTCGAGGAGATCACCAAGGCCGGCGCCATGGTCGACACGGCCGGGCTCAAGCCGACCGCCGAGGCCACCCGGATCACCTGGTCGGACGGGAAGCTGTCGTTCACCGACGGCCCGTTCACCGAGACCAAGGAGGTCGTCGGCGGCTACGCGATGCTCCAGTGCAAGGACATGGCCGAGGCCGTCGAGTGGGGCAAGCGGTTCCTGGCCGTGCACCCGACGCACTGGAAGGTCGGCCTGGAGGTCCGCGAGGTCGAGGAGATGCCGGAAGGCTGACCGGCGCTGTGCTGTCATGTGAACCGTGACGGTGGAGAGCACGCTTGAGACGGTCTTCCGGATGGAGTCGGCGCGGATCATCGCCACGGTGGCGCGGATCGTCAGGGACGTCGGCATCGCAGAGGAGATCGCCCAGGACGCGCTCGTCTCCGCCCTGGAGCAGTGGCCGCGGTCAGGAGTCCCGGACAGCCCGGGAGCCTGGCTGACGGCCACGGCCAAGCACCGCGCCGTCGACCTCGTACGGCGGCGCGAGACGTACGCCCGGAAGCTCGCCGAGGTCGGCAGGACGCTCTCCGAGGAGTCGTACGACCCCGAGCCTTCCGGCCCGGGCGACATCGACGACGACGTGCTCCGGCTCGTCTTCACCACCTGCCACCCGGTGCTCTCCGCCGACGCGCGGGCGGCCCTCACGCTGCGGCTCGTCGGCGGGCTGCGGACGGACGAGATCGCCCGCGCCTTCCTCGTGCCGGAGGCGACGGTCGCGGCGCGGATCACCCGCGCCAAGCGGACGCTCGCGAAGGCGGGCGTGGAGTTCGAGGTGCCGTACGGGGAGGACCGGGCGGCACGGCTCGGCTCCGTCCTGGAGGTCGTCTACCTGATCTTCAACGAGGGGTACGCGGCCACCGCCGGCGACGACCTGCTCCGGCCCGGCCTGTGCGAGGACGCGCTGCGGCTCGCCCGGTGCCTGGCCGCCCTGATGCCGGGGGAGAGCGAGGTCCACGGACTCGCCGCCCTGCTCGAACTCCAGGCCTCCCGGACGGCCGCCAGGACCGGCCCCGACGGGCGGCCGGTGCTCCTGGCGGACCAGAACCGCAGCCGCTGGAACCGTCTCCTCGTGCGCCGCGGGTACGCCGCCCTGGCGCGCGCCGGGGACGGGCGCTCCTACGGGCCGTACGCCCTCCAGGCCGCGATCGCCGCCTGCCACGCGCGGGCCGCCTCGTACGAGGCCACGGACTGGCCGACGATCGCCGCGCTGTACGCCCGGCTCGGCACCCTGACGCCGTCCCCGGTGGTCGAACTGAACCGCGCGGTCGCGGTGTCGATGACGGAGGGCCCGGCCGCGGCCCTCGCCCTCGTCGACGCCCTGGCCGGCGAACCCTCCCTGGCCCGCTACCACTTGCTGCCCAGCGTCCGCGGCGACCTCCTCACCCGTCTCGGCCGCACGGCGGAGGCCCGCGCGGAGTTCGAACGGGCGGCGGACCTCACCCGCAACGAGAGCGAGCGGGCGCTGCTGCGGGAACGGGCGCGGGGGGTTCAGTAGCGGAGGATCCGGCCCGCGCAGGTGCCGACGAGGACCGTGCCGTCGGGGGCGACCCGCAGGGAGAGCAGTCCGTACGAGGGCAGGGTGCGCCGGTCGAGGACCGTGCCGTCGGCGGAGTCCACGGAGACGAGGGTGTCGTCCGCGCACAGGGCGTGCAGGACGCCGTCGTGCGCGTCGAGGGCGGTGACCACCGCGTCCAGGGGACGCCGCCAGCCCACGTCTCCGGCGGGGAAGGTCCTGCGGATCAGCTCGCTCCCTCCGTGCACGAGGGCGGGACCGATGGCGTCGGAGACGTACACCGCCCGGCCCAGCGGCGCGTCGGTGGTGAAGAGCGGGGTCTCGGCGGCGGTGCGGGGGTCGACCGCGATCACGTCGTGGCGCCGCCCTCGGGTGAACAGCAGCTCGGGGCAGCCGTGGACGTCCACCGGGTCGAGCTCGTACGGGTCCGGCTCGTGGGCCGTGCCCAGCGGGGTGCCGTCGGCGGCGAAGAACCGGGTGTTGGGGGAGGGGTCCTCCCGGCCGTAGCTGCGGTCGTACGTGTCCCTGATCGCCCAGGCCCCGTCCGTACGGGCCGTCAGGGCGGCCGAGAAGGGCACGGAGGGGCCGTCGAGGACCGTGCCGTCGGAGGTGTCGACGAGGGGGAAGTCGGTCCGGGTACGGCTGTCGGGGCCGGGGACGGCGACCCGTGCCGTCCGCTCGTCGGCGGCGACCACGATCCGCGTACCGCCCACCGCAGACGGGGCGGGAACGCTCCACAGCAGCGAGCCGGCGGGGGACCAGCACTCAAGCAGGGTGTGGTTGCGGGTGGCGAGCACCCGGCCGTCGCTCAGTCCGGCCACGGCCCGGACCGCGCCCCGGCCGTCGTAGCTCCGACCGACGCGCTCGGCGAGCGCCTGGAGGACAGGCAGTGCGGGATCCAGGTCGGAGCCGGGGAGCGGGGCGTACGGGTCCAGCGATCGCCTGCCGAAGACGGACAGGTCGATGGCGTCGGGAGCGAGGCCGAGCCACTCCTCGCGGGCCACGGTGGCCTGGGACCGCTCGAACTCGTCCCCGTCATGCATGGCGAAGAAGGTGAGTTCGAGGGTGCGGGCGTCCGTCCAGTGGACCAGCTCGACACCCCAGTCGGCATCGGCGAAGTCGACGCGGTGGCCGGTTTCGGGTTCGAGGAGAACGAGGCGGCCCTCGCGCATGTAGGCGTCGCCGTTGTCGAAGCCGATGGCGAGGAGCGGAAGCGAGGGGTGAAAGGCCATCGTCTCCGTCTCCATCGCGAACGTCAGGACCTGCGCGCAGGACAGGTCGGCGGCGCGGTAGACCGCCACCCGGCTCAGGTCGGAAATCACCGAACTGACCGCGATCCACTGCCCGTCGTCGCTGACGACCGCTTCGGTCGGATGCCCGAACAGCTCGGGGAAGGGCTCCTCGTGGAGGGGTGTCTGCGGCTCAGCCATGGTGCTCCGTCAGGTGGGCGAACGTGGTCCGGGCGAGGACGTCCAGGGTCTCCGGGGGCGCCGTCGGGGCGAGCTCCGCGAAGGACGCGGCGAAGGCCGGTGACTCCGCGCAGAGGGTCCGCGCCTCCAGCGCCTGGGTGAGGCGCGGGATCAACTCATGGAAACAGAAAGGATGTTCGGCCTCGATGAACGCTCGCAGGCTCTCCTCGTACGAGGCGTACTCGCCCTCGTACGCCCAGTCGTCGAGGGAGAGCAGGAGCGGGAACTGTGCCCGTACCTCCCAGGCGGACAGGGGCACGTCCTCGTACCGCGCGTCGCCCTCGCGGTCCGCGAGGCGCAGCAGGGTCGCGAGGTCCGTCATGAAGGCGGGTACGCCCCGCGCGCCCGCGGCCGTCCGCCAGGTGCGGCGGGCCGGTTCCGGGCAGGTCGCGAAGAAGTCCTCGGTGAACGCGGTGGCCAGGTAGTCCAGTTGGGACGCGAGCTTCTGCGGGGTCTCCCGCCAGGCCGCGTCCCAGTGGTTGAGGCGCAGGACCCGCTTCAGGCGCAGGACCTCCCACTCCAGCGGGTCGGGGCCGGCGGCCAGGCCGGCGAGGTGCGCGAGCGGGCCGCCGGTGAACATGCCTTCCGGGTGCAGTGCCATGAGCGTGAGCTTCCCCTAGGACTGGTTCGCCGGCCGGCCGATCAGCATCGTCGGGGCCCCCGCGACCCGGGTGAGGAGGACGGTCGCCGCGTTGGGGCCCTTCGGCTTCACCTTGCGGCGGATCTCCTCCGGTTCGACCGCCGAGCCGCGCTTCTTCACCGTCAGGACGCCGACCTCGCGCTCCCGCAGCAGGGCCTTCAACTTCTTGAGGTTGAACGGGAGTTCGTCGGTGATCTCGTAGGCGGCGGCGTACGGGGTCTGCTGCAGCTCGTCCGCCGTGACGTACGCGATCGTCTCGTCGATCAGGCCGCCGCCCAGCTCCTCCGCCACCTCGGCGACCAGGTGTGCGCGGATGACGGCGCCGTCCGGCTCGTACAGGTAGCGGCCGACCGGGCGGACCGCCGGGTCCGGCAGCCCCCGGCCCGTCAGGGTGGCCCCGGAGGGCAGCAGGGTGGCCCGGCGGGCGCCCGGCTCCGTGCCGAACCAGAGCACGGCCTCCTTCACGTCCCCGCCGTCCGAGATCCACTCGGCCTCGGCCTCCTCGGGCACCGCCTCGTGGGGGATGCCCGGCGCGATCTTGAGCGCGGCGCGCGGGGCCTTGCGGGCCGCCTCGATCGCCCAGGACAGCGGCGGGGAGTACGCCTCGGGGTCGAAGATCCTGCCCCGGCCGCCGCGCCGCGCCGGGTCGACGAAGACCGCGTCGTAGGGGGTGGTGTCGATCTCGGTGACGTCGGCGCAGCGCACCTCGATCAGGCCCGCGAGGCCCAGCGCCTCGGCGTTGGCCCGGACCGCCTCGGCGGTCAGCGGGTCCCGGTCGACGGCGAGGACGGAGATCCCGGCGCGGGCGAGGGCGATCGCGTCGCCGCCGATCCCGGAGCAGAGGTCGGCGACGCTGCCGACGCCCATCGCCTTCAGCCGGGCCGCCCGGTACGTACCCACCGAGGCGCGGGTCGACTGCTCGACGCCGTTGGGCGTGAAGTACATCCGGTAGGCGTCCTCGGCGCCGAACTTCGCGACCGCCCGCTGCCGCAGCCGCGCCTGCCCGAGGGCCGCGCCGACCAGTTCGGCGGGGTGGTCGCGGCGCAGCCGGGAGGCGATCGCCAGCTCCTGGGCGGGGTCGTAGTCGCGCAGGGTGGCGAGGAGCGTCTGCCCCTCGGGGCTGAGCAGGGCGGCGAAGGAGGCGAGGTCGGTCACCCGTCCCATTCTGGTGCCTGGAAGGCTGTGGGCCGGCCGGGGGACGGTGGGCGCCGTACGGCGGTGTCGTGGCCCGGAGGGGCGTTCGCGCTGACAGGATGCGGCGCCATGCAGCTCGTACGACAAAAGGACCAGATGATGGCATACGGTGCGTACCGCTCCCGCCGGACGCTCGGGGCGGCGCTCGCCGTGGCCGCCCTCGCCTCCGCCGCCACGGCCTGCGCCGGCAGCGCCGAACCCGAGCGCGGCGCACCCGCCCCCGCCGCAGGACAGAAGGCCCCGGGTGCCGCCGGCGCCCTCACCGCCTACGTCGAGAAGGTCCGCGCCCAGCGGGCCGCCCGCGTGCTCGCCGCCAAGAAGTGGGGCCTCGCCAAACCCCCGCTCGACGCGCCCGCCCCGCCCGCCGTCAAACCGAAGATCACCACCCGCAAGGGCTTCGAGACCGACGGCGAGGGCCTGCCGCCCGTCTTCACCACCGTGCCGACCAAGCAGAAGGTCGTCTTCCTGACCATCGACGACGGCGCGGAGAAGGACCCCCGGCTGATCACGATGATGAAAGAGCTGCGGATCCCCTACAGCGCCTTCCTCAGCGACTACGTCGTCAAGGACGACTACGGCTACTTCAAGAAGATGCAGACCTCGCAGGAGTCCGGCGTCTCCCTGCACAACCACACCCTCAACCACCGCTACCTCCCCGGACTCTCGTACAGCCGGCAGAAGCGCGAGATCTGCGGCATGCAGGACGTCATCGAGAAGCAGTTCGGCAAGCGGCCGCCGCTCTTCCGCCCGCCGTACGGCAACTACAACGAGGACACCCTGCGCGCCGCGCAGTCCTGCGGCGTCAAGGCGGTCCCGCTCTGGGCCGCCGAGGCCTTCCCCGACCACATGGAATGGCGCGAGTGGGACCGGGACCTGCACCCCGGCGACATCGTGCTCACCCATTTCCGTGGCAAGGGGGACTGGAAGGGCACCATGCCGGACATGATCCGCCGTGTGATGAACGTGATCACGTCGAAGGGGTACGCGGTGGCGAAGCTCGAGGACTACGTATGAGACGGGTCGCCGTCCTGGCCGTGACCGCGGCGCTGCTCGCCCTCCCCGGCTGCGCCTCCTCCGTCGACCCGATCGAGCGGCTCGGCCGGAAGGCGGCGGAACGGGTGAGCCCCCGGCCCACCCCGGTCGAGACCGTACGGGCCGCGGTGGACGTGAAGACCTGCGAGGGGGCCGAAGTGGTCCGTCCCGTCACGCCACGGAGCGATGAATTGGCACTCCGCTTGACCGAGTGCTAATCGCGGTCATAGTCTCGGCTCTGGCACTCCCCACTGGAGAGTGCCAACACAGCGACGGGCAGGTCCGGCACCCGCGACGACGGATCCACCTGGTCGCCACCTCAGACAGTTAACCCCGTGAGATCTCCGAAGGGGGAGGTCGGATCGTGACGACCACCAGCTCCAAGGTTGCCATCAAGCCGCTCGAGGACCGCATCGTGGTCCAGCCGCTCGACGCCGAGCAGACCACCGCCTCTGGCCTGGTCATTCCGGACACCGCCAAGGAGAAGCCCCAGGAGGGCGTCGTCCTGGCCGTGGGCCCGGGCCGCTTCGAGAACGGCGAGCGTCTGCCGCTCGACGTCAAGACCGGCGACATCGTGCTGTACAGCAAGTACGGCGGCACCGAGGTGAAGTACAACGGCGAGGAGTACCTCGTCCTCTCGGCTCGCGACGTGCTCGCGATCGTCGAGAAGTAAGACGGGGGTCTGGGGGTCGCCCCCCAGAAGTCCCTGTACCGAAGTATCTGAACCAGATGCTTTGAGCTGCGCCCCTTGACCCCGCACCGGGCGTCCGGGGGCGCAGTTCGTTCCACGACATTCCGAGAGGGCTGAACCGCTCCCATGGCGAAGATCCTGAAGTTCGACGAGGACGCCCGTCGCGCCCTTGAGCGCGGCGTCAACAAGCTTGCCGACACGGTGAAGGTGACGATCGGCCCCAAGGGCCGCAACGTCGTCATCGACAAGAAGTTCGGCGCCCCCACCATCACCAACGACGGTGTCACGATCGCCCGCGAGGTCGAGATCGAGGACCCGTACGAGAACCTCGGCGCCCAGCTCGTGAAGGAGGTGGCGACCAAGACCAACGACATCGCGGGTGACGGCACCACCACCGCCACCGTGCTCGCCCAGGCCCTGGTCCGCGAGGGTCTGCGCAACGTCGCCGCCGGCGCCTCCCCGGCCGCCCTGAAGAAGGGCATCGACGCCGCCGTCAAGGCCGTCTCCGACGAGCTCCTCGCCACCGCGCGCCCGATCGAGGACAAGTCCGACATCGCCGCCGTCGCCGCGCTCTCCGCGCAGGACCAGCAGGTCGGCGAGCTCATCGCCGAGGCGATGGACAAGGTCGGCAAGGACGGTGTCATCACCGTCGAGGAGTCCAACACCTTCGGCCTGGAGCTCGACTTCACCGAGGGCATGGCCTTCGACAAGGGCTACCTGTCCCCGTACATGGTCACCGACCAGGAGCGTATGGAGGCCGTCCTCGACGACCCGTACATCCTGATCAACCAGGGCAAGATCTCCTCGATCCAGGACCTGCTGCCCATCCTGGAGAAGGTCATCCAGGCCGGCGCCAGCAAGCCGCTCCTGATCATCGCCGAGGACGTCGAGGGCGAGGCCCTCTCCACCCTCGTCGTCAACAAGATCCGTGGCACCTTCAACGCCGTGGCCGTCAAGGCCCCCGGCTTCGGCGACCGCCGCAAGGCGATGCTCGGCGACATGGCCACCCTCACCGGTGCCACCGTCATCGCCGAGGAGGTCGGCCTCAAGCTCGACCAGGCCGGTCTCGACGTGCTGGGCACCGCCCGCCGCGTGACCATCACCAAGGACGACACCACCATCGTCGACGGTGGCGGCAACTCCGAGGACGTCGCGGGCCGCGTCAACCAGATCAAGGCCGAGATCGAGTCCACGGACTCCGACTGGGACCGCGAGAAGCTCCAGGAGCGCCTCGCGAAGCTCGCCGGCGGCGTGTGCGTGATCAAGGTCGGCGCCGCCACCGAGGTGGAGCTGAAGGAGAAGAAGCACCGTCTGGAGGATGCCATCTCCGCGACCCGCGCCGCGGTCGAGGAGGGCATCGTCTCCGGTGGTGGCTCCGCTCTGGTCCACGCCGTCAAGGTCCTCGAGGGCAACCTCGACAAGACCGGCGACGAGGCCACGGGTGTCGCGGTCGTCCGCCGCGCCGCCGTCGAGCCGCTGCGCTGGATCGCCGAGAACGCCGGCCTCGAGGGCTACGTCATCACCTCGAAGGTGGCGGAGCTGGAGAAGGGCAACGGCTTCAACGCCGCGACCGGCGAGTACGGCGACCTGGTCAAGGCCGGCGTCATCGACCCGGTGAAGGTGACGCGCTCCGCCCTGGAGAACGCCGCCTCGATCGCCTCCCTCCTCCTCACCACCGAGACCCTCGTGGTGGAGAAGAAGGAAGAGGAGCCGGCGGACCACGGCCACGGCCACGGTCACGGCCACTCCCACTG